>CAISZN010000458.1 GCA_903889985.1 uncultured Hyphomicrobiales bacterium
ACTCCTGAAGCGGATGCAGTGCGCCATCGGCGGCGGCGAGGCCTTCGATGGTGACGATTGAGGTATCGGTCGCCTGGACGGCGAACATGAGGCACGATCGTATGGACCGGCCATCGACCAGAACAGTGCAGGCGCCACAGACCCCGTGCTCACATCCAATGTGGGTGCCGGTGAGACTTAGATCATGTCGAAGCACGTCTGCGAGCGTTCGGCGAACGCTTACTTCGCGGTCGTAATGAACACCGTTCACTTTCAAGGAAATCTGGCGCGAATAGGGACCGCTCATAATCCTGCCGCCCTGTCGTAAGCTGCATGCAGGCCGCGGCGAAGCATCACGCCTGCGAGGCGACGCCGGTACGAGGCCGGCACGTGGATATCATTCAGCAGGTCAGCTCCATCCAGGCCATCGCCTGTGCGGGCAAAAATGTCCGCCTCTCCACGCTTTCCGACAAGAGAATGCTCCACGTCGCGCAGTCGAATAGGCGATTCGCAGACACCTGCTAGGGCGATTGCACACCGCGTAATGACGCCATCCTCATCAGCAGTCATGAGGACTGCGCATCCTGCCATTGCGAAGTCGCCGTGCCGTCGTGAGAACTCAAGGAATGAGTAGCCATGCCCTGCTGGCCAGAGAGGAAACCGCACAGCAGTGACAATCTCATCAGGTTCGACACAGGTTGTCATTGAACCCAGAGCGAAGTTGCCGATGGCGACCTTCCTGGCACCGCGGGCAGACGAGATTTCAACTGACGCATCACAAGCCATTGCGACACAAGGAAGCTCGGCAGCGGGATCAAGATGGCAAAGGGATCCACCGATCGTCCCCCGATTGCGAGTCTGCCGATGTCCTACCTGTGCGATCGCCTCCAGGATGATGGGGCATAAGTTCGCAACATCAGGGCTGAATTCGAGATCCCTTTGCCGCGTCATCGCGCCGATGACCAGCTCGTCTGACTCGACGTGAATGCCTTGCAGCTCGCTGATGCGATTGATGTCAACGAGATGGTCAGGCAGCGCCACTCTAAGGTTGAGCATAGGCACAAGTGATTGTCCGCCTGCAAGAACGCGCGCATTCGACAAGGTGGCAAGAAGCGAGACCGCAGCCGAGAGAGTGCTCGGATCGTGGTAGCCGAATACAGGTGGCTTCATGCGGAGATCATCCTATTTCTGGGAGGGATGATACAAATTGGAACTTAGGTAGGTTTTGGGATGCCTGCAAGAAATTTCTAGGAAAAATTCAATCCGTGAACCTGCGTCATAATGCGCGCTTAACCTCTGCTTCAACAATAAGTATCTGAAATAATGATATATAATGAAGAGTTGCGCAAAGACAGATCAGCCATTGACCTTCGACTACAAAGTGATCCAAATTTGGGACGCTACGATACGTCGAGGGCAGTCCGGAACGTTTCATGTCGGGAGCTTTCAGATGGTGACAACCCGTAAGTCTGCACGCGGCCAAGATCTTCGAGATTGGCTGGCAAGTATGGAGGCTGCCGGAGAACTCCTCACCATCAAAGGGGCGGAGCGCGAACACGAAATCGGTGGCATCGTTGATATTTCGATGCGGAAGATGGGCCGGCCATCTGTGTTGTTCGAGGATATTCCGGGGTATCAGCCCGGATTTCGGGTGGTTGCGAACTTGCTAACCTCCGTCAAGCGCATTGCACTGACGCTCGGCCTGCCGGAAAACACATCAGAGGTTGAGCTGGTTCGCTTCTGGCGGGACTACATGCGTGATGCGCCAACGATACCGCCGAAGGCGGTAAATACCGGGGCGCTTCTTGAGAACACGTTCAAGGGCGATGAGATCGATCTTCTCAAAATCCCTACGCCACGATGGCACGAGGGTGATGGTGGTTACTACATCGGTACCGGATGTATGGTGATCATGAAGGATCCGGAGTCGGGTTGGGTGAACTACGGTGCTTATCGTATTCAAGTCCACGATGAAAAGACCGCTTCGATCATGATCTCCAAGGGCAAGCATGGGGACATCCTCATGCGCAAATACCACGACAAGGGCGAGCCATGCCCAGTCGCTGTTGTTGCTGGCGTACATCCAGGTTTGTTTGCTGTGGCCGGGCTGGAAATTCCATACGGAAAGAACGAATTCGACGCGGCAGGCGGGCTCCTGGGAGAGGAAATTCGCATCATCAACGGGCCTGTGACCGGGTTGCCCATTCCTGCTGAAGCTGAAATCGCTTTTGAAGGCTTTGTGCATAAGGACGATCTTATCGAAGAGGGGCCCCTTGGCGAGTGGACTGGTTATTACGCCGGAGGCCGCATGCCAAGGCCCGCAATTCGTGTCGAAACCTTTTGGCATCGCGACAATCCCATCCTCACTGGTGCTATTCCCGGCATCCCGCCGAATGACGACACATTCTATCGCGGCACGGCTCGTGCGGGTGTCGTCTGGCAAGAGCTTGAAGGGGCAGGGGTGCCGGGTGTTCAGGGTGTCTGGTCACACGAAGCGGGTGGAAGCCGGATGTGGCTTACAGTCTCGATCAAGCAAATGTATGCGGGACATTCCAAGCAGGCGGGCCTTATTGCATCGCAATGTCATGCCGGCGCCTATGCCAATCGCGTTGTCGTCGTTGTCGACGAAGATATCGACCCTGCAAACATGAACGATGTCGTTTGGTCAATTTGCACCCGATGCGATCCACGCGATGACATTCAGATCCTGAACGGTTGCTGGAGCACCCATCTTGATCCGATGTCATACCAAGATTTTCATAACATGAACTCACGCGTCATCATCGATGCTTGCACGCCTTGGAATCGAAAGAAGGATTGGCCGGAAGTCGTGCGAAATAGCCAAGGTCTGGAAGAGCAAGTTCGCGAAAAGTTCGGAAAATTCCTGCCGCCCGGTTGGTGAACATTCTCTGCAAGACTCGGTTTCTCAGAGGGTTATGAAAAACTCTCATGTGCTCCCAAGGTCATAAGAAGTGATTCCAGAACAGAAGTTCAAGATAGCGGAAAGCGACAATGTCTGGGAGCAGTTGTAGTTCAGCTTGGCGAGAGTACGCAGTCATGAGTTCTTGAAGTCAGAGGCGTGATCTGCCGATCCATCCAATAGATGCAGAAAGGTATGACGGTCTAATCGCCCGGGTCTTTTGATTGAAGGGTTACAGTGCCAAGAGGCGTGGTTGAGGAATAAGCCGAACATTCGGTCTTGAAGCTACTGAAGTCATGAATAGGTAGATACCGATGAATGGGGCTGGGACAACAGCGCTGGAACCAGAGCGAATTTACGATGTGCTGGTCGCTGGCGGAGGTAATGCCGCGCTTTGCGCGGCGATCAGCGCGCGCCGCAGCGGCGCGTCAGTGCTGGTGGTCGAAGTCGCCTCTAAGTTCTTTCGAGGTGGCAATACACGCCATACGCGCAACATGCGTTGCGCCCACGATTCGGCGACCGATACGTTGACCGGTCCCTATCCGGAAGAAGAACTCTGGGATGATTTGCTGCGCGTTACCGGAGGCGAGACAAACGAGACGCTCGCTCGCATGATGATTC
>CAISZN010000459.1 GCA_903889985.1 uncultured Hyphomicrobiales bacterium
GACGAGGATCATCACCCGCTTGCGATCTGAGGTCGCCCGCATGCGCCACGCCATGGCGAAGGGCTCGACAATCGCGGCAAAACCAGCCTTCAGCGCATCGAAAGCCTCCGGCTCGACCCGGTCGAAGACCACCCGCATGAAGAACGTCGAGGTGGTGGTGTCATCATATTGCTGGGCATCGAGAATGTTGCAGCCATGCTCGAACAGGTAGGTCGAGACCGCGGCGACGATGCCAGGCTTGTTCGGGCAGGACAGGGCGAGGACATAACGGGTGCCGGGCATGGGGCGCCTTTCAGGGGCTTGAATGCAGGATCGGGTTCGGACGGGATGGCGCGCGCCGCGCAGCCATCAACCTCGTCCGTGATGCGTCATATTCCACTTCCGATGTGGCAAGCAGCTGAACACGACAAACCCCGATCTAGAGCGGCGGTGTCTTGGCACGAGCGGCTGACGGTTTCAAGCTTGGCCACCTGTGTGCGCCAACCCATGCGTTAGGGGACGGAATCGTTCCGCGCCTGACAAGGTCGTCACCCGAGGCGACTCGACTGCGCCATTGCTGCGAAGGCCGGATGCCCCGGCCCGGCATTCCTTGGGCAGGCAATCACCTGTGCACCCGGCAGAAATCGGGCAACTTCGGCGCAGGTCGCCTCAAGCGGTACCGAGCTTCCTGCGGTCTCGTTCACCACGACCGCGAGCAGCGGGATACCCCGACCGGCCATGACACCGGCCGCCGTCAAAATGTGGCTGATGGTGCCCAGATAGCTGCCTGCAACGAGGAGGGCCGGGCAGCCCAGTCCCATAAGCCAGTCGAGCCCGGTCGCATCCTCCGCGACCGGGGACATGACCCCACCGACTCCCTCGATCATCACCGGCCCCGGTCCTGCCGCGAGGCCGGTCGCGGTCGCGGCCATGAGATCGGCCAGCATCAGCCGCCGCCCTTCGGCGCGGGCTGCCATGTTCGGTGCCAGCGGGGCGGCAAAGCGCAGGGGCGAGATGCGGTCAAGCGCTTCGCCTGTCACCGGCTCGCCAAGCGCTGCAAGAAGCTGCCCTGCATCGCTCGCCTCGGGCCGGGCCGGAGCGAAGCCGCTGAGTACGGGCTTGAGGGCCCGGACCGGGATGCCCCCAGCGCGTAAGTGGCGCAGCAGCTGGGCGGTCACATAGGTCTTGCCGATGTCCGTGCCCGTTGCAGTGACGAAAAGGGTTTTCAACGGCCCGCCTCCAGATGAGGGCGTACCGCTTCCGCCAGTGCCGCGACATCCGCCTCGCCATGGGCTGCGGAGAAGGTCACCCGCAGACGCGAGGTGCCGGCAGGGACCGTAGGCGGGCGGATGGCACCGACAAGGAAACCTGCCTCCTCAAGCGCAGCAGAGACCGCGAGGGTTCGCTTCGCCTCACCCAGTACGATGGGCACGATGGCGCTCTGGGCTTCGGGCAGGCCGAGCAGACCCGTGAACTGACGGGCCAGTGCGAGAGGCCGGGCAACCCGCTCGGGCTCGGCCTCGACGATCGCCAGCGCCGCCATGGCCGCCGCTACGGAAGCCGCGGGCAGGGCCGTGGAATAGACCAGCGTCCGGGCGCGGGTCTTCAGCAAATCGACCACCGGCTGCGGCGCGCAGACATAGCCGCCATAGCTCCCGAAGGCCTTGGAGAGGGTGCCCATCTGGAGGGGTACTTCGAGCCCCTGCGTCGATCCACGCCCTTCATCCAGTACCCCCACCGCATGGGCATCATCGACCAGCAGCCAGGCATCGTGAGCCTTCGCCAGGGCTGCCAGCTCCGCCACCGGAGCCCTGTCGCCGTCCATGGAGAAGACGCCCTCCGTTGCTATTGTGCAGCGCATATATTGCACCCTGTGGGTCTGCAGCAATTCTGCAGCATGACCCACGTCGTTATGGCGGAATGCGAGCACCTTGGATCCCGCCAGCTCCGTGCCGGACCAGATGCAGGAATGCACCAGCTCATCGACCAGAATGAGATCGCGCGGCGACATGAGGGTTGC
>CAISZN010000460.1 GCA_903889985.1 uncultured Hyphomicrobiales bacterium
CGGCGCTCGCCGTGAACATGATGATCGGCACGCGGTCGCAATAGGCGTTGAACATGGCCATGGCGCCATGCTGCACGCCGACGGTCCCGTGCATCATGCAGGCCATGGGCTTGCCCGCGACCTTGGCATAGCCGTGGGCCATGCCGACGGAGACTTCCTCATGCAGGCAGGTCAGCCATTCCGGCTTCTTGTTCTTGCCGTAGTTGACGAAGCTTTCCTGCAGGGCGCGGAACGTCGAGCCGGGACAGGAGGCCATGTAGTCGATGTTCAGCGTCTTGCAGACATCGACCATGAAGTCCGACCCGGACTTCTCCGTGGTTAGCTGCTCCATATGCGGGGGCTGGTCGTTTTCCTTCGCCTGCTGGGCGGTGGAAGGAGGGGCGGCCTTTGGAGCAGCCGCTGGCGCCTGAGCCTTGGCCGCGCCGGGAGCTGCCACACCAGCGCTGCCGGCAACGGCAACGCCCTTCAGGAATCCACGCCGGTCGACGCGCGGATGATCATCCGTCTTGCTCATCTGGGTTCCTCCCCCACGAAAATTATGGCGTCATATTTGGCTGATCAGGTGGTCGGTTGCAACCCGCCCCCATACGCCGTCATTGCCACGTGGCTGCTCAGGCCTCAAAATCGCGCGAGCTCGCGACGATCAGGCGAGCCGGGGAGGACAGCGGATGGATCGCGGCAAGGGCCAGCTCAAGCTTGGGATGTTCCTGCGGCCGGCAGGGCATCATCTCGTCGCATGGCGGCATCCTCAGTCTCACGCTGATGCGGGGGTGAATTTCCGCAGTTTCGTCGAGGTCGCCCGCATCGCTGAACGTGGCCTGTTCGACATGCTCTTCTCGGCCGATTCGGCCACGGCCAGTTCGGTCTTCGACGAGAACGGCCTGCGCCGGATGCATTATGTGGCCTGGATCGAGCCCTTTACCCTGATGGCCTCGCTGGCGGCGGTCACGACTCACATCGGCCTTGTCTGTACGGCGAGCACGACCTTCGAGGAGCCCTTCTCGCTGGCTCGCAGATTTGCATCCCTCGACCTGGTGAGTGGCGGGCGGGCAGGGTGGAACCTTGTGACGTCTGGCAATCACACGGCGGCGTTCAATTTCAGCCGTGACGAGCACATGGCAAAGCACGATCGATATCTGCGTGCGCGCGAATTCGCTGAGGTCGTGACAGGGCTCTGGGACAGCTGGGAGGACGACGCCTTCATCCGCGACCGCGAGAGCGGGATCTTCTTCGATCCCGCCAAGATGCACACGCTCGGGCACCGTGGCGAGCATTTCAAGGTCATGGGTCCGCTGAACGTGGCGCGCTCGCCGCAGGGACGGCCGGTGCTCGTGCAGGCAGGTGCTTCGGACGACGGCAAGGAGCTTGCAGCCGAGACGGCGGAAGTGGTTTTCGCGGCGAGCCCGACCATTGAGGAGGGCCGCGCTTTCTATGCCGATGTGAAAGGTCGCATGGCGAAATATGGCCGGGACCCGGACGATCTGAAGGTCATGCCTGGATTCTACGTGACAGTCGCCCCTACGCAGGCAGAGGCGCAGGCCAAGCGCGCAGCCCTGCAGGATCTCATCCACCCGGAAGTGGGCCTCGCACTGCTCGTGCAACGCACCGGTCTCGACCTGTCAGGCTATGACGTGGATGGACCCTTGCCCGACGTCGACCCGGAGCACGCCATATCGAGCCGCGCGACCCTGTTGAGCGACATGGCCCGTCGGGAGGGGCTCACCATTCGCCAGCTCTACACGCGCATTGCGGGCGGACGCGGCCATTACGATATCTGCGGCACGCCCCACTATATCGCCGATGTGATGGAAGAATGGTTCCGCACCGGGGCAGCGGATGGGTTCAACATCATGCCGCCGATCCTGCCGGCGGGGCTCGAGGATTTCGTCGATCTGGTCGTGCCGGAGCTGCAGCGTCGCGGCTTGCATCGGACGTGTTATGAAGGCACGACGCTGCGCGAGCACCTGGGGCTGCGCCGGCCGGAGAATATCCACGCGCGGGCCAGGAAGGCTGCGCAGTGAACCAACATGAGCCCCGACATGGGGCCGGGGAGGATGAGGGATGATCGGTCGTTGTGCGCTCACAACCGCTTGCCTGTTCAGTCTGGCGATGCCGGCCGCGAAGGCGGATGGGGTGAAGGATTTCTATTCGGGCCCCGGCAAGCAGATCAGGATGGTCATCCGCACACCGCCGGGCGGTGGCTATGACCTCCTGTCGCGGTTGATCTCGCGCCATCTGGGGCGCCACATCCCCGGCGAGCCGAATGTGACACCCATCAATATGCCCGGCGGTGGCGGCATCGTCGCGGCGAACTACCTGGCCCAGGTGGCACCCAAGGATGGCACCGTGCTCTCCATCATCAGCCAGGGGCTTGCAAGCGATCAGGCGCTTGGCCTCTCGGCAGGCTTCACCGCGGATCTGCGCACCTTCAACTGGATCGCCAATGTGGATACGTCGAACCAGCTGCTTGTCGTCTGGCATACGTCCCAGACCAAATCGCTGGAAGATGCCAAGAAGCGTGTGACCAGCATTGGCACGACGGGGGCAGGATCAGCCTCTGTGCAATATCCGGCCTTCTACAACAATGTGCTGGGCACGAAGTTCAAGATCATCTTCGGGTATCCGGGCGGGAGCGACATCGACTTTGCCATGGAGAAGGGCGAGGTTGAGGGTCGCGGCACCAATCCCTATTCGGACTGGATGGCATCCAAGCCTCACTACATCCCCGAGAAACTGATCATCCCGCTGATCCAGGCCGGGATCGAAAGGGAGCCAGCCCTGCCGGACGTGCCGCTCCTGCTCGATCAGAAGGTGCCGGAAGGTGACCGGCCGCTGCTGGAATTCATGTCGCAGGCCTCGACCGTCGGCCGCCCCCTCGCCACATCTCCCGGCACACCGCCCGAGCGCGTCGCCGCCCTGCGCAGGGCCTTCGAGGAGATGCTCGTCGACCCGCTTTTTATTGCCGATGCCAAGAAAGTCGGCGCGGATATCAAGCCGATGAGCGGGGAAAAGCTTTCGACGATCATCAACGCCATGATCGGGGCGCCGAGCGATGCGCGCGAACGCGTGAAGCTGGCCATCGAGCCCAAGGAGGCTGACGTGGTGAAGTGAGGCACGCGCAAAGGTGCCGGGTCACGCTGGCTCCTGTTGGTTCAACGCGCCAATGAATGACCAGGGTTCAATTGCCGCCAATGCCGTTCGGGAAGCTGTGGCCGTCAAAGCCCTTCCCCTCGTAGACGTGAAACATCGCCGTCGAATTTCGGCTTGAGCGAACCTCCACTTCGCCGGCGGGGACGAATGATTGGAAAGAGCCGGCGATGGTGTTGGCTTCGATGTCCGCTTTGTTGCCAATGATCAGAACCAGCGCTGATTTGCCCTTGAAAGAGGCCGCAGGAGCCAGGACGCCATAGCCGCGGGCATCGCCGCACAGGCACGTCACTGGAACCCTGCCTGCAAGGGCATAATCCAGGCGACCGGTCACATGCCACCGCGTGCCCGCGACAAAGCTATTCTCGTCAAGCCAGCCTTTTTCTCTGAGTGTTGTCTCCAGACCTCGCCATGTTCGCATGTCGCGTAGGGGATCTTCGGTGCCCCAGGCCTGCCAGGGAAGGTCGATGGCAAAGCCGGTCGAAACGAGAAGCGGAAGGGCTGCTGCGACGGCAAGCGATGCTGACACCCAAGGCGTCGATCGCGGATGGGACTCCGGCAATGTCTCGGACAATCGCCAGCCAGCCAATGGGATCAGAAACAGATAGCCGGGCGCCGCCCAGTGAAAAAAGGTGTTGGGTGACCAGGCTGCGGCGATTGTC
>CAISZN010000461.1 GCA_903889985.1 uncultured Hyphomicrobiales bacterium
CTCGGGCACGTCGCCATTGACGATGCGCAGGGCGAGGCCCTCGACGATGGCAGTCTTGCCAACGCCCGGCTCGCCGATGAGGACGGGATTGTTCTTCGTGCGGCGCGACAGTACCTGCACCGTGCGACGGATTTCCTCGTCGCGGCCGATGACCGGGTCGAGTTTTCCAGTGCGCGCTGCCTCGGTGAGGTCGCGGGCATATTTCTTCAGCGCGTCGTAGGAATTTTCGGCGGTCGCGTTGTCGGCCGTGCGGCCCTTGCGCAGGTCATTGACGGCTGCGTTCAGGGTCTGCGGCGTGACGCCTGCGTTGGCCAGAATCTTTCCCGCCTCGCTCGACTTTTCGGCGGCGATCGCCAGCAGCAGTCGCTCGACGGTGACGAAACTGTCGCCGGCCTTCTGGGACAGCTTTTCGGCCGAGTCGAAGATGCGCGCGGTCGTCGGCGCCAGGTAGAGCTGGCCAGCGCCGCTGCCCTGCACTTTGGGAATCTTGGCGAGGGCCAGCTCGGTCTGCTGCAGCGCATCGCGCGAGCGTCCGCCGGCGCGATCAATCAGGCCGGAGACAAGGCCTTCCTCGTCATCGAGCAGAACTTTCAGCAGATGTTCGGGTGTGAATTGCTGGTGACCCTCGCGGGTGGCGAGGGACTGGGCGGACTGGACGAAGCCCCGTGCCCGTTCCGTGTACTTCTCGAAATTCATGCGACCTCCTAACCGCCAGGCTCACCCCGAAGCAGTGATCATGACGTCATCGTGTGCGATTCGGCCCCGTTCGGCGACCGTCGGAACTGATGTGGGGGGCCGCTGCGACAAAAAAAGAGGGTGCCCCCCGAAATGGGGAGCCTTGACGCAAAGGCGGAGCTAGGGCTCAGGTCTCCGGGAAACAAAACTCGCAGTTCCCGATCCGAGGAGCCCATGGCAGAGATCACGATTCCAAGCGCCAATGTGACCTTCACCTGTGCGGAGGATGACACCATCCTGCGCGCCGCGCTGCGCGCGGGCATCGGCGTGCCTTACGAATGCAACGTCGGGTCCTGCGGCAACTGCCGCTTCGAGGTGCTCGAGGGCAAGGTCGAGCACGAGCGCGAGAACCCGCCGGGCTGGAGCGAGCGCGACCTGCAGCGCAATCGCTGGCTCGGCTGTCAGGCCCGCCCGCTCAGCGACCTGAAGATCAAGGTCCCCATGCGGGCCGACTTCAAGAGCAAGTATCCGCCGGTCCGCAGCAAGGGCATCTTCCTTGGCTTCGAGGACATCACCCACGACATCCGCGAATTCCGCTTCAAGGTGTCGATCCCCAGCCCCTTCGTGCCGGGCCAGTATGGCCTCATCGAAGTGCCGGGTGGCGGCGGCATCCGCGCCTATTCCATGGCCAATGTCACTGACAGCGGCGAGGAATGGCACTTCAACATCCGCCGGGTGCCTGGCGGCAAGACCACGAGCTACCTGTTCGACTCGATCAAGCCGGGCGATGAGGTGAGCCTCGATGGTCCCTATGGTCTCGCCTACCTGCGTGAGGATGCGCCGCGCGACATCCTGTGTCTGGCAGGCGGCTCGGGCCTCGCGCCCATGGTCTCGATCACCCGCGCCGCGGCTGTGAGCGAGAAGCTGCAGGATCGCAAAATCCACTTCATCTACGGCGGCCGATCTGCCCGTGACATCTGCGGCGAGAAGCAGATTTCGGATCTGCCGGGCTTTGGCAGCCGCATCCTCTATACCCCTGCCGTCTCGGAAACCTCCGATGGCTGGACCGGCCGCACCGGCTTTGTCCACGAGGTCGCGCTCGACATGTTCGGCGAAGGGATCAAGGACATGGAGATCTATTTCGCCGGTCCGCCGCCCATGGCCGATGCCATCATGAAGATGGCGGTGGCCAACAAGGTGCCGATCCAGCAGCTCCACTTCGACAAGTTCTATTGAAAGCAAAAAGGGCGGCCCCGAGGCCGCCCTTTTCAATTGAAGACACTGGTGATCGCGACCGCGCGGCTCCAGCCGCGCATGCGAGCACAAGGCTCGCGATCCAGCGCCAATCCTATTCGCTGACGGGCGCCTCGCCGGCCTGCGGGGCATCACTGCCCGCCTCGCCCTCGCCACGGGGGCGACGACGGCGGCGCGGCCGCAGGTGGTAGCCACCGGTCGCATCCCCGTCCTGCGGTGGCAGGTCGGGCTGGATGGGCGCTGCCATCTGGATATCCGGCTGGGGCATGGCCTCAGGGATCGCCACCCGCACCGGCGAGGTGATGAAAGCCGGCAGGATGGGCTGTGCCACCTCTTCGGGCATCGGCACAGGCATCGGCGGGCGCGGTTCGCGCGGCAGGTCGGTGCGGAACTCGCGGGGCGGACGGTTGTCGCGCTGCTGGCGGTTGTTGCGATCGAAGCGACCCTGACCGTTGTTCCGATCCTGACCGTTGTTGCGGTCCTGGTAGTTGTTGCGGTCGCCCCGATCCTGACGGGGCTGACGGTCGCCCTGATAGCCCTGCTGGGGCTGCCGGTCACCCTGATAGGGCGGGCGTTCGTTGTAGGGCTGCTGAGGCTGCTGGGGTTGCGGACCCTGGCCCGGCTGGCCACCCTGCTGGAAGGGCTGCGGCTGCAGGCGCTCCGGCGGGGAGGCGAAGCGATCGGGGATGCCGCCATCGTCATCGTCGTCGAAATCTTCCGCCTCGGCCTCGCCCGGCTGGCGCACATAGCCGACCTGGGCCTGCTGCTGGGCCATCTGGGCGGCTGCGATCAGCCGGAAATAATGTTCC
>CAISZN010000462.1 GCA_903889985.1 uncultured Hyphomicrobiales bacterium
AAGAGCTTGTTCTCGGACCCGATGAAGATCCGCACGCCCTCGCCCTGTTCGGCGCGTGACAACAGATCTGCCACGTCCTTCTTGGTCTCCAGATCGGCAAAAAGCCGGCGGATGCGTTCAAGATCCTCGAGCGCGGTCAGGTCTTCCAGCAAATTGGCCTGCCCGCGCACGATGAGCTGGGAGGAATCCCCGCGCCCGGCCCAGCTGGCAAGCCCGGCGTCGACAAGGCGCGCCGTCAGTTCGTCCAGCTCCTGCTGGGCGCGACCGCGCGCGGCTTCAATGTCATTGCGCGCTTCCGTGAGAGTCTTTCCGCGAATCCGGTCGCTCAGATAGTTGCTCGCCTCCACCAGTGCCGAAGCTGGCAGATCGCGTGGAATGGCGGTGATGCGGTTCTCGACATAACCATCCTCGCTGACGAGCACAGCCAATGCGCGCTCTGCATCAAGGCGGACGAACTCCACGTGCTTCAGCCGCGAGTTATCTTTGGTTGTCACCACAACCCCGGCGCCCCGGGTGAGACCCGACAGCAGGGATGACGCTTCCGTCAGGACACCCTCAAAACTCTGGCCGCGCGAGGCCGCAGCCACCTGCGCCTCGATGCGCTGGCGATCATCCGCGCCCACATCCCCGAATTCGAGGAGCGCGTCGACGAAGAACCGCAGGCCAAGCTCTGTAGGCATACGGCCGGCGCTGGTGTGGGGCGCATAGACGAGGCCAAGTTCCTCGAGGTCCTGCATGACGTTGCGCACGGACGCCGGCGACAGGGTCATCGGCAGGACGCGGGAGAGCTGGCGCGACCCTACCGGATCGCCGGTGGCGAGATAGGAATCGACAATCCGGCGAAAAATCTCCCGAGATCGGTCGTTGAGTGCGGACAGCGCACTGCGATCGAGGGACAGGGGGTCGCGGTTCAGGTGGTCGTTGGATCCGGCCATGCTGCTAAGATGGCGGTGCTTGCCCCCATGCGCAAGTCACGCTTTCAAGACATCCCTTCAAGTCTGCCCTGCAGTGGCAGGGGTTGCCAGCGCATCGGCTCCCGACGCAAGATGTTTCACTCACAAGAAATTCGAGCAGGGAGGCATTCCAATGTCATTTCATCCACCATCCCGGGAAGACATTCTCAAATCGTCCTGGGCCACCGCCATGCCGGGAACCGCGACGCTCCCCAATACGGAAACACGCAACTATTTCCAGGCCATCGACAACATGCTTTCCGTCTTCGCCATCCGGCCGGACGACGAGGTTCTTTTCCTCACCGATCCACTGCTCGACCGGCGCGTGGTTGATGCCATCTCGGGTGTCGCGCGCTCCCGCGGTGTCCAGCCACGGGAGTTCATGGCCGCCTCGACCCAGGTGGCGAGCTGCCCGCCGGAGGTACAGGGCCTGATCGAACGCGCCACCTTCGTGATCTCGAGCTGGTTCTGCTCGGTCAACGATCCGCTGTTCATCAAGTGGCGCCGCGAAAAGGGCCAGCGCTGGGTCAAGATCACCTATTTCCGCAATCTCGACCTGCTCCACACGCCGCAGGCGCGCTTCCCCATCGACCTCGTGGGCGAGATCATCCGCGCAACCGCCCGGAAATATCCGAAGGATCGTGAATTCGACATGACCTTCTCCTGCCCGCGCGGCAGCGACCTGTCGATCCATTTCACGCCGGACATGGTCAAGAACCTGCTCGCCAACAACCGCTGGCAGGGACAGGACAAGGCCGATCAGGATGGCTGCTACGTCCACTTCATGCCGACCCACGGGCCCAACATCTACGACCGCGTCGCCTTTGGCCGGAAGGAAGGCATGCATGCCAAGATGCAGGGCGTCGTCTTCCCGCAGTGGGCCATCGGCTTCGACAAGCCCTTCGAGGAAAAGATCGCCATCGAATACAAGGACGATCTCGTCGTGAAGGTGCATGGCAAGTCACTGGAGGCGGAGATCCTGCGCGACATG
>CAISZN010000463.1 GCA_903889985.1 uncultured Hyphomicrobiales bacterium
CTCGGGCACGTCGCCATTGACGATGCGCAGGGCGAGGCCCTCGACGATGGCAGTCTTGCCAACGCCCGGCTCGCCGATGAGGACGGGATTGTTCTTCGTGCGGCGCGACAGTACCTGCACCGTGCGACGGATTTCCTCGTCACGGCCGATGACCGGATCGAGTTTTCCCGTGCGCGCTGCCTCGGTGAGGTCGCGGGCATATTTCTTCAGGGCGTCGTATGAGTTTTCAGCCGTCGCATTGTCGGCTGTGCGGCCCTTGCGCAGATCGTTGACGGCTGCATTCAGGGTCTGCGGCGTGACGCCTGCATTGGCGAGAATCTTTCCGGCTTCGCTCGACTTTTCGGCGGCGATCGCCAGCAGCAGGCGCTCGACGGTGACGAAACTGTCGCCGGCCTTCTGGGAGAGCTTTTCGGCGGAGTCGAAGATGCGCGCCGTCGTCGGCGCCAGATAGAGCTGGCCCGCACCGCTGCCCTGCACCTTGGGAATCTTGGCGAGCGCGAGCTCGGTCTGCTGCAGCGCATCGCGCGAGCGTCCACCGGCTCGATCAATCAGGCCGGAGACAAGGCCTTCCTCGTCGTCGAGCAGGACTTTCAGCAGGTGTTCGGGTGTGAATTGCTGGTGACCCTCGCGGGTGGCGAGGGACTGGGCGGACTGAACGAAACCTCGTGCCCGCTCCGTATATTTTTCGAAATTCATGCGACCTCCTAACCGCCAAGCTCACCCCGAAGCAGTGCTCTTGGCGTCATCGTCTGCGATTCGGCCCGGTTCGGCGACCGTCGAGGCTGATGTGGGGGGCCTTGCCGGCAAAAAAAGAGGCGGCCCGTCGAAATGGGGAGCCTTGACGTCAAGGCGGAGCTGGGGCTCAGGTCTCCCGGAAACGAAAATTCGCAGATCCCGATCCGAGGAGCCCATGGTAGAGATCACCATACCCAGCGCCAATGTGACCTTCACCTGTGCGGAGGACGACACCATCCTGCGTGCCGCCCTGCGCGCGGGCATCGGCGTCCCCTATGAATGCAACGTGGGTTCCTGCGGCAATTGCCGCTTCGAGGTGCTGGAAGGCAAGGTCGAGCACGAGCGCGAGAACCCGCCCGGCTGGAGCGAGCGCGACCTCCAGCGCAACCGCTGGCTTGGGTGTCAGGCGCGCCCCCTCAGCGACCTGAAGATCAAGGTCCCCATGCGGGCCGACTTCAAGAGCAAGTATCCCCCAGTTCGCAGCAAGGGCATCTTCCTCGGCTTTGAGGACATCACCCACGACATCCGCGAGTTCCGCTTCAAGGTGTCGATCCCCAGCCCCTTCGTGCCGGGCCAGTATGGCCTGATCGAAGTTCCGGGCGGCAACGGTATCCGCGCCTATTCCATGGCCAATGTCACCGACAGCGGAGAGGAATGGCACTTCAACATCCGCCGCGTGCCGGGCGGCAAGACTACGAGCTACCTGTTCGACGGGATCAAGCCGGGCGATGAGGTGAGCCTCGATGGACCCTATGGCCTCGCCTATCTGCGTGAGGACGCACCTCGCGACATCCTGTGCCTCGCTGGCGGCTCGGGCCTTGCGCCCATGGTCTCGATCACCCGCGCCGCGGCGGTGAGCGATAAGCTGCAGGATCGCAAGATTCACTTCATCTACGGGGGCCGTTCTGCCCGCGACATCTGCGGCGAGAAACAGATCTCGGATCTGCCGGGCTTCGGCAGCCGCATCCTCTACACCCCTGCTGTTTCGGAAACCTCAGATGGCTGGACTGGCCGCACTGGCTTTGTCCACGAAGTCGCGCTCGACATGTTCGGCGAGGGGCTGAGGGACATGGAGATCTATTTCGCAGGTCCGCCGCCCATGGCCGATGCCATCATGAAGATGGCTGTCGCCAACAAGGTACCGATCCAGCAGCTCCACTTCGACAAGTTCTATTGAAAGCAAAAGGGCGGCCCCGAGGCCGCCCTTTTCATTTGGAGAGACTGGCGGTCCAGCGCCAATCTTATTCGCTGACGGGCGCCTCGCCTGCCTGCGGGGCATCACTGCCCGCCTCGCCCTCGCCACGGGGACGACGACGACGGCGCGGCCGCAGGTGGTAGCCACCGGTCGCATCCCCGTCCTGCGGCGGCAGGTCGGGCTGGATGGGCGCTGCCATCTGCACATCCGGCTGCGGCATGGCCTCGGGGATCGCGACGCGAACCGGTGAGGTGATGAAAGCCGGCAGGATGGGCTGTGCCACCTCTTCCGGCATTGGCACGGGCATCGGCGGGCGCGGTTCGCGCGGCAGGTCTGTGCGGAACTCCCGCGGCGGACGGTTGTCGCGCTGCTGGCGGTTGTTGCGATCGAAGCGACCCTGACCGTTATTCCGATCCTGCCCGTTGTTGCGATCCTGGTAGTTGTTGCGATCGCCCCGATCCTGGCGGGGCTGACGGTCGCCCTGATAGCCCTGCTGGGGCTGCCGATCACCCTGATAGGGCGGGCGTTCGTTGTAAGGCTGCTGAGGTGCCTGGGGCTGCGGACCCTGCCCCGGCTGGCCACCCTGCTGGAAAGGCTGCGGCTGGAGGCGTTCCGGCGGTGAGGCGAAGCGATCGGGGATGCCGCCATCGTCATCGTCGTCGAAATCTTCCGCCTCGGCCTCGCCCGGCTGGCGCACATAGCCGACCTGGGCCTGCTGCTGGGCCATCTGGGCGGCTGCGATCAGCCGGAAATAATGTTCC
>CAISZN010000464.1 GCA_903889985.1 uncultured Hyphomicrobiales bacterium
CAGCCAGGTAGGATTCGCCGGGCACGCAGAACACATGGCGCACGCCCTGTGTTGCGAGCTGGTCGACCAGGATCTGGGCTCCAGTGCGGTTGTTGTCACTCACGGTTCCCGTCCTCCCCAGTTCGGATCGCGCAGGATCTCATTTTCGTGTTGTCCCAGTGCAGGCGCGGGCCGCGCACTTGCCACCGGCTGCCCATCCATCACGATGGCCGAGCGAAGGCCCGGTGTGATGCCGGCCTTGGCCAGTGGATTGTCGAGGGCGAGGCGCATGCCGCGATGGGCGACCTGCGGGTCTGCAAAAATATCGCCCACCGAATTGATGGGCCCGGCGGGCACGCCAGCCACATCCAGCAGCGGCAGCAGGTCGGCGCGCCTCCACTGGCGTGTGAGCGCATGCAGCTTCTGCGTGAGCGCAACGCGGTTCTTCACCCGGTCCTTGCTCAGGGCGTAGTCGGGATCCGTGCCGAGATCTGCCGCGCCAAGCACGCTGCAGAGCTTGCGATATTGCCCGTCGTTGCCGCTGGCGATGATGATGTCGCCATCCGCCACCGGAAAGACGTCGTACGGCACGATGTTGGGATGCGAATTGCCGAGCCTTTGTGGCTCGCGCCCGGAGACGAAATAGTTGATCGCCTGATAGCCCAGCACGGCGATCTGCGCATCGAGCAGGGCGCAGTCGATATAGGCGCCGATGCCGGTCTCCCGGCGACGGATGAGTGCGGCCTGAATCCCATTGGCGGCATAGAGGCCGGTGAAAATGTCGGCGATGGCAATGCCCGACTTGGTCGGCTGTCCGCCGGGCTGTCCGGTGAGATGCATGGCGCCACCCATGCCCTGGATGAGGAAGTCGTAGCCCGCGCGCTCGGCGTAGGGCCCGTCCTGCCCGAAGCCCGTGATCGAGCAATAGACGAGGCGCGGATTGACCGCCTTCAGGGACTCGTAGTCGAGCCCGTAGCGCTTCAGGCCCCCGACCTTGAAATTCTCGATCACCACGTCTGCATGGGCCGCCAGCCGCCGCACGAGGGCTTTGCCATCGTCGCTCTCGAAATCGGCCGTGATGCAGCGCTTGCCGCGATTGCAGGCGTGGAAATAGGCGGCACCGAGGTTCTCGCCGTCCACGCCTTCGACGAAGGGCGGGCCCCACTGGCGGGTGTCGTCGCCCGCGCCAGCACGCTCGACCTTGACGACGTCCGCGCCCAGATCTGCGAGGAGCTGGCCACACCAGGGCCCAGCCAGGATGCGGGCGAGTTCAAGGACACGGATCCCCGCGAGCGGGGCGGGGGCGGAAGCGTCTGGGGTAGTCACGTGTGGTTCGGCCTCCGGTCAGGATGGAGGCGGACCATCCCCTTTCTGGCGGCGCTGTTCAAGTCATGGACGCGGGCCTTCGGGCCTGCGTCCATGGGCGCGTGGACTTGCGATCCTGCAGCCTTCAGCGCTCTTCGAGACGCTTGGCGCGACGCACGAGATAGTCGAAGTTCACCACGAACTGCTCGGGGCGCGTGATGTCGTGCTGCAGCTTGCGGATGTCGGCTTCCGGGAACTCCGGCGCGACCTGACCAGCCGCCTCGGCGATGAGCTGCACCTGTGCTGCATTCTCCAGCATGATCGTGCTGATCACCGTCTCTTCAATGGACGCAGTGGCAACCACGATGCCGTGGTTCTTCAGGAACACGGCGGAGTGGGGACCCAGCGCCTTTGCCACGCCGGCACCCATCTCGTGCGAACGGATCAGGTTGATCGTGTCTGTGTAGATACCGGTCGCCTTGTAGAAAAGCGCGCCGGGCTGGCTGTAGGCCTTGAGCTCGCGACCTGTCGCCGAGAAGGCAACCGAATAGGTCGGATGCGTATGGAGGACACAGTTGACGTCAGGGCGGACCTTGAAGACCTCGGAATGGATATAGACCTCGCTGTGGCGCTTGGCCTTGCCTGCAACGACATTGCCTTCGAGGTCGATGGTCAGGATATTGTCCATCGTGATTTCATCGAGGCCGATGCTGTGGGCCTTCATGAAGAAGAGGCCCGGATTGTCAGGCAGGCGCATCGAAATATGGCCGCGGGTGAAATCGTCCTGACCTTCGTTCACCAGAACCTTGCCGGCCCAGATCATGCGCTGCTTGATTTCGTCGTGCGTCATCTTCACTCCCCGGGGAAATAAGCCCATAACGGCGGTGAATTCACCTGTAGGCCGGATCGCGGCCCCCGTGCAAGCGCTTGTCGTCCCGGACCGTGGGGCCTAGTCTGCGGCCCACGCTATTGCAGCGCAAAATAAGGGAGGAAGTGAATGAGCGTCTCGATCCATGAAATGACGGTCGACGTGATCGTGCAGCAGCTGTCTGGCCTGCAGGGCGTCCTCGACAAGGTCGCTGCCTATGTCGAGGAGAAGAAGCTCGATCCCAGCGCTATCCTGCTCGCCCGCCTGTCTCCGGATATGTACCCCTTCGCCAAGCAGGTGCAGGTGGCGACTTCCTGGGGCGTCAACATTCCGGCCATGATTGTTGGCGTCGCGGCCCCCAAGCTGCCCGATGATGCCTCGACCATCGATGCCCTGAAGGCGCGCGTTGAAGCCGCCATTGATTATGCGAAGTCCGTCGACGCTGCAGCCCTTGATGGTGCTGCCGACAAGGTGCTGACCTTCCCGGCCGGTCCTGCCCAGCGCAGCATGAAGGTGCGTGATTTCGTGCTGCATTATTCGCTGCCGCACTTCTTCTTCCACTGCACGACGGCCTATGACATCGCCCGCCACAATGGCGCCCCGCTCGCCAAGCGCGATTTTATGGGGCCGGTCGTCGGCATCATCTCGCAGGGGTAAGGTCAGTCGCGACGTTCAACCGCTGCGACAAGCTTCCCAAGCCACGCGGGCGCGCTCACCTCGGCGCGCTCGCGGTACAGCGCCACGACCTGATCGGCCACCTCAGGCGTCGCGATCAGCTCCCAGATGCGCAGATAGTCGCGGAATTCGTAGGTATAGGCCTGCTGTCGCACGATGGTGAGGAAATGCGCATTCAGCCGGGCGCGATGATCCTTGCTGAGCTCCGTGACGCGCAGCGCGCGCGCCAGTCGCGAACGAAGATAGCCTGAGCCGCTGCCGATGAAGTGGCGCTCGATGAAGCGGACCGCGATTTCGCTGCAGGCGAGGTCGCCGGCGCGGATGCCGTCTGAGAGCCGCATCAGGATTTCCCGGTAGCGCCGCCATTCATGCCGCGGGAAGCGACCGTCGATCTCAAAATCGCCGATGGGATAGGTGCCCCGCAGGTCCCGATGCAGCGCGATCAGGGCGTCGGCGCTCCAGCCATCAGGAACCTGCTGATAGTTCGCACCGGCTCCTTTCTGGAGCGTCGGTGTGGCGTTTGCTGGCTTCCAGGCCATCGCGGGTCAACTTTGCGCAGGTCGTTGCGTGAACATGTCATCATGCCACCAAGAAGAAACCCCGCCCACGGGGCAAATCCATGGACGGGGTCAAATGACAGGCGCGGCAGCGCGCCCTTGGCAGGTTCGATCAGATGGCGGCGATGACCGCGATCTCGACCTTGTAGTCAGGTGCTGCCAGCTTGGCTTCGACGGTGGCGCGTGCAGGCGTATTGCC
>CAISZN010000465.1 GCA_903889985.1 uncultured Hyphomicrobiales bacterium
CCCCGGTGCCGGCAAACAGGTCGATGACACGCGCATCCTGCGCCGCATCGTCATAGGCATGGGCGAGAATGTTGAACATGGTCTCGCGCAGGCGGTCGGAGGTGGGCCTCACCGCCTGCGTCGAAGGGCCTTTCAGGGCACGCCCGCGGTATTGCCCGCCGACGATGCGCATGACTTAGCGATCGCGCCGCGGCGGACGCGGGCCTCCCCGGCCCGGGCCGCCAGAGCCCTTGAAGCCGCCGGGTCCCTTGAATCCACCGGGTCCCTTGCCGGCAGCTCCCTTGCCGCCGGGGCTCCTGCCGCCAGGCCCCTTGCCAGCACCATCGCGCGGCTTGCCACGGAATTCACCACGAGGCGGCCTTGGACCATCGCGATCGCCGCCCTCACGGGGCTTGCCACGGAAGTCTCCGCGGGGACGATCCTCGCGGTCCGGGCGCGGGCCACGGAAGCCCTCGCCGTCACGCGGCTTGCCGCGGAACTCGCCACGAGGACGATCTTCACGATCAGGACGTGGACCACGGAAGCCCTCGCCGTCGCGCGGCTTGCCGCGGAACTCGCCACGGGGACGATCCTCGCGGTCTGGACGCGGGCCGCTAAAGCCAGCGCCATCGCGAGGCTTGCCGCGGAATTCACCACGCGGCTTGTCGTCACGACGGGGCGCACGGAAAATCTCGCCCTCGGCCGTCGGTGCGCGGTCGAAACGGGAGGGACGCTCCTCGTCACGGCGCGGCGGACGCTTGTCGAAACCCTCGCGGCGCGGACGATCGTCGCGCTCGCCACCAAAGCTGCGCGGCTCGAAGCTGCGACCATCAGCACGATCCGGGGCATTCTCGCCTCGGAAACGCCGGCTGTTGCGGTTGCCCGCTTCAGCGCCAGGCCTGCCTCCGGCAGGCACGACACGTTCGACAGCCACGGAGCGGCCCTTGCGATCAGCGGTCTCATTGCGCTCGATGCGCTTGCGACCGCCCTTGGCGCGATCCTCGGCGCGCTCTTCGCGCATGGTCTTCACATGCTTGCGCGATGTGGGTTGCACACGCTCCGAACGCGGTGTCGGTGCTTCCTCGAAACGTTCTGCCTGGGGGGCACGTTCGAAACGCGGTTCGGGGCCGCGGGCCCGCTCGTCGCGACGGCCACGTGAGGGACGCTCGTCTTCGTCATCCGCCGTGTGATTGAACACGGGCGCATCGAAATCGGCCTTGGCTTCGGCAGCCAGTGCCTCCCCGAGCTGGTCCTGAAGGATGCGGGTCTTGATTTCCTCGACACCGCCCTCTTCCAGTTCACCGAGCTGGAAGGGCCCGAAGGAAATGCGGATCAGCCGGTTCACGTCGAGGCCGATATATTCGAGGACGCGCTTCACCTCGCGGTTCTTGCCCTCGCGCAGGCCCATGGTGAGCCACACGTTCGACCCCTGCTGGCGATCGAGCCTTGCCTCGATGCCCGCGTATTCGATGCCATCAATCGTCACGCCGCCACGCAGCGCATCGAGCTTCGCCTGATCAGTGTCGCCATGGGCGCGCACGCGATAGCGGCGCAGCCAGCCGGTGGCCGGCAGCTCAAGCACCCGCGCAAGGCCACCATCGTTGGTGACCAGCAGCAGGCCCTCGGTGTTGATGTCGAGGCGGCCCACGGTGACGACGCGCGGCAGGCCTTCCGGCAGCACGTCGAAAATGGTGGCGCGGCCTTCCGGATCGCTCTCGGTGGTCACGCAGCCGCGCGGCTTGTGGAATAGCCACAGGCGCGTGCGCTCGCGCTGCGCAAGCGGCTGGCCGTCGACGAGCACGTGGTCCTGCGGGCCGACGTTCAGTGCGGGGCTCTCGAGCACCTTGCCATTGACGCTGACACGACCGGCCTCGATCCAGGCCTCGGCGTCGCGGCGCGAGCACAGGCCGGCACGCGCCATCACCTTGGCGATGCGCTCTGCACCATCGGGGCGCTCATGGGTGCGCTGGGTGAGCTCGGGGCCCTTGGGAGCACTTCTGGCGGGGGTCTCACGACGGAACGTGTTGCCTTTGCCAGCGCCATAGGCCGGCTTCTCGGTGTCACGCCGGCGGAACATGCCCTGTTCGCCACGATTGGGGCGCTCATCGCGTGCAACCGGCGCCTCTTCGCCGCGCTCACGACGCGGCTGCTTGTAGCCGCGCAGATCCGGGCCGCGCTGCTCCTGACGGTTGCGTCCGGTGCGCGGACGCTCGTCACCCCGGCGGAATTCGCCGTCACGGGCCTTGAAGCCTCCGGGCTTTCTGTCGCCCGAGGGCTTGCCCTCTCCGAAGGATTTGCCCTCACCAAAGGGCTTGCGCTCACCAAAAGATTTGCGCTCACCAAAGGGCTTGCGATCTCCGAAGGGCTTCTTGTCGCCGAAGGGCTTGCGGTCCCCGAAAGGCTTGCGATCGCCAAAGCTGGGCTTGTCGCCCCCGGCCTTGCGGTCGCCAAAAGGCTTCTTGTCGCCACGGCGGTCCGGGCGTGCAGCATCACCGTCGCTGCGCGCGCGCGCAGGAGGACGCTTGCCGCCTGAGGGGCCATTGCGGTCTGGCGGGCGGCGCCCGCCCTTGCTCCCGCCCGGCTTGCGCGGACGGGATCCATCGTCATTGTTCTTGTCGGTCATGGGGTCCTGATACCAGAGTGGGGCCCGAAGGTGGAGCAGAATTGCAAGTGACGGATTCTATGGTTTCCCGGTTTGCCCAGCAGGACCCCATGTCCTTGGCTTTTGAGCGCGCCCTGGAGGCTGCCGGCCTAGGGGAAGTGCCCGTGGGGGCCACTCTGGTCCGCGACGGGGTGGTGATCGCCAGCGCCGGCAACCGCACCCTGACGGACAAGGACCCCACCGCCCATGCTGAGGTGCTGGCAATCCGGCAGGCCGCCCGCCTGCTGGGCAGCGAGCGGCTCATCGGATGCGACCTCTATGTCACGCTCGAGCCCTGCGCCATGTGCGCCGGGGCGATCTCCTTTGCTCGCCTCCGGCGGGTCTATTTTGGTGCCGCCGATCCCAAGGGGGGCGCGGTCGAGCATGGGCCACGCTTCTTCGCCCAGCCGACCTGCCACCATGCCCCCGAGGTCTATGGCGGCATCCGTGAGACCGAGGCAGCGGGACTGCTCAGGGACTTTTTCGCAGCCCGGCGCTGAGCCTCAGAGAAAGGCCAGCAGGGCATCGAGAACGGCGGTCGGGTTCTCTTCCGCGATGAAATGCCCCGCATCGATCAGCCCACCCTGCGCCTGCGGCGCCAGGGTCTGCTGCCAGACAGAGAGGCCCGAGGGCCCCGTGCCGCGGGTCAGGAAGAAATCCCCGGACAGGACAAGGGTGGGGCAGCCGATGGTCCGCCCCGCGGCGAGATCGGCCTCGTCGGCCTCCAGATCCTGCCGGGCGCCGGCCCGATAGTCCTCGCACATGGCATGGATTCGCGAGGGATCGCCCCAGGCATCGCGATATTGCCTGAGCGCGCGCGCATCGAAGCAGCGCAGGGATTTTTCCTGCGTCCAGCCGGTGATCAGTCCCTCGAAATAGGCATCGGGCCCCTTTTTGATCTCGGTCTCGGGCACGGGCTCGCGCTGGGACAGGAAGGCCCAGTGCGCGGCGGGCGTGCCGCCCTCGCGGATGTTCTTCCAGACTTGCGATGTGGGGAGGATGTCGAGGAGCGCCAGCTTCTCGACGTGGCCGGGATGATCGAGGGCAAGGCGATAGCCGACCCGGCCGCCGCGATCATGGCCACAAATGCGAAAACGCACATGGCCGAGATCCTCCATCACCGTGACCACATCGCGGCCCATCTCGCGCTTGGTGTAGAGCTCGCCGTTCTTGCTCTGGGGCGCGACCGACCAGCCATAGCCACGCAGATCCATGGCGACGACCGAGAAATGGCGGGACAGTTCAGGCGCGAGCCGATGCCACATCACATGGGTCTGCGGAAACCCATGCAGCAGAAGCAGGGGCGGCCCGTTGCCACCCACGCGCGCAAAGATGCGGCCGACATCCGTATCGACCCAGTGGGAGTCAAAACCGGGAAACAGATCGGTGACGTCGGTCATGGCCAGTCCTGCTGCGATGAGATCCTGCTGCGAACAGCCAACGCTTGAAACCGCCCGAGGTTCAGTCCGCCTTCACAGCGCGCCAACCAATGTCGCGACGGCAGAAGCCACCCGGCCAGTCGATGGCATCGACAGCGGCATAGGCGCGCGTCTGCGCCTCCGCGACCGTGGGTGCACGACCCGTGACATTGAGAACGCGCCCGCCATTGGCGAGAAGCCGATCACCCTCAAGCCTGGTGCCCGCGTGATAGATCGTGACGCCGGGCATGGCCGACGCCGCATCAAGGTTTCGGATCTCACTGCCGCGCTCGGGGGCGTCGGGATAGCCCTTGGCTGCATAGACCACGGTCAGCGCAGCCTCCGGCGACAGCTGCACCGGGCCAGCAGGCAAGGCACCCTTGGCACTGGCGAGCAGCAGCGCGGCGAGATCATCGCGCAGGCGTGGCAGCATGACCTGCGTTTCAGGATCGCCAAAGCGCACGTTGAACTCGATGAGCTTTGGCCCGTCACGGCCAATCATGAGCCCGGCAAAGAGCACGCCCTTGAACGGGGTGCCGCGGCTTTTCATGCCACGCAGGGTTGGCTCGATGATCTCGGCCATGACCCGGTGGGTCATCTCCTCGGTCATGATGGGCGCGGGCGAATAGGCGCCCATGCCACCCGTGTTGGGGCCGGTATCGCCATCGCCGACGCGCTTGTGATCCTGCGCGGAGGCGAAGGCCAGCGCCCGCTCGCCATCGCAAAGTGCGAAGAAGGAAGCTTCCTCCCCATCGAGAAAATCCTCGACGACGACTTCGGCACCGGCCGCGCCAAAGGCGCCGCCAAAGATGAGATCGACGGCGGCTTCCGCCTCGGCAAGCGTCATGGCCACGACGACGCCCTTGCCCGCGGCAAGCCCATCGGCCTTCACCACGATGGGCGCGCCCTGTTGGCGCACATAGGCCTTGGCCGATGCCGCATCGGAGAATCGCTCATAGGCAGCAGTGGGAATGGAGAACTCCCGGCACAGGTCCTTGGTGAAACCCTTCGATCCTTCCAGCTGGGCCGCAGCCTTGCCGGGGCCGAAAGCCGGAATGCCGGCGGCATCGAGATCATCGACGAGGCCTGCCACCAGCGGCGCCTCGGGGCCCACGACCACGAGGCCGACCTGCAGGGTGCGGCAGAAATCCACCACGGCCTTGTGATCGGCCACGTCGAGGCTGACGTTGCGACCAAGCGCGGCGGTGCCAGGATTGCCCGGTGCAATGAACAGGGTTTCGAGCCCGGCGCTGCGCGACAGGGCCAGTGCGAGGGCATGCTCGCGGCCGCCGGAGCCGATGAGAAGGATGTTCATGGCGCAAAATCCCTTTTGGGTCTGGCCGCCTTCCTAGTTTGTGCGGGGCCCGGGTTCAATGGGCGTGGTCCACCCACCCCGATCTGGCACTTGGGCCGGCGATGGGCGATAACCTGCGCATGAACGAATCCGCCCCCTCCAATGCCACTGAAGTGACGGTCAGCGAACTTTCGAATGCGCTCAAGCGCACCATCGAGGACCGCTTCGGCTATGTGAAGGTGCGCGGCGAAGTGTCGGGCTGGCGGGGTCCGCATTCCTCCGGCCACTGCTATTTCGCCCTCAAAGACCAGCAGGCCAAGATCGACGCGGTTATCTGGAAGGGCAGCTATGCGCGAATGCGCATCCGCCCCGAAGAGGGGCTTGAGGTCATCGCGACCGGCAAGCTGACAACCTTTCCGGGCAAGTCGTCCTACCAGATCGTCGTCGAATCGGTGGAGCCCGCGGGTGTGGGCGCCCTCATGGCCCTGCTGGAGGAG
>CAISZN010000466.1 GCA_903889985.1 uncultured Hyphomicrobiales bacterium
AATGGTCGAGGCGAACCTGCGTCTCGTGATTTCCATCGCCAAGAAATACACGAACCGCGGCCTGCAGTTCCTCGATCTCATCCAGGAAGGCAACATCGGCCTCATGAAGGCGGTCGACAAGTTCGAGTATCGTCGTGGCTACAAGTTCTCGACCTATGCGACCTGGTGGATTCGTCAGGCGATCACCCGGTCCATCGCGGATCAGGCGCGCACGATCCGCATCCCGGTGCACATGATCGAGACGATCAACAAGATCGTGCGCACCTCGCGCCAGATGCTGCACGAGATCGGCCGCGAGCCGACCCCGGAAGAGCTGGCCGAGAAGCTCGCCATGCCGCTCGAGAAGGTGCGCAAGGTTCTCAAGATCGCCAAGGAGCCGATCTCGCTCGAAACGCCCATCGGCGACGAGGAAGATTCGCATCTGGGCGATTTCATCGAGGACAAGAACGCGATCCTGCCCATCGATGCGGCGATCCAGTCGAACCTTCGTGAGACGACGACCCGCGTGCTGGCGTCCCTGACGCCGCGCGAGGAACGCGTGCTGCGCATGCGCTTTGGCATCGGCATGAACACCGATCACACGCTCGAAGAAGTTGGCCAGCAGTTCTCGGTGACGCGCGAACGTATTCGCCAGATCGAGGCGAAGGCGCTGCGCAAGCTCAAGCATCCGAGCCGCTCGCGCAAGCTCCGCAGCTTCCTCGACAACTGAGCGATGCTGCTTTCAGACCATTTCAGCCCGCCGGCCTTGCCGGCGGGTTTTTGATTCAAGGACCATCACGGGGCAAGGCACATGTTGACCCTTCACACCTGTCGCACCGATCTTCCTGTGACGCCCGTTGATCTGGCGACGACGACGCTTTCTCCCGACGTGATCTGGATCGACCTGATGGATGCGAGCGAGGAGGAGATCGCCTTCGTTCACGAGGCCACGGGACTGAAGATTCCCAGCCGCTCCCAGCTGTCGGAGATTGAATCCTCGAGCCGCCTGCGGCTGGAGAAAAATGCGCTGATCCTCAGCATTCCCGCCATCTATCGGCCGCCCAATGGGCAGGCCCGCCTCGTGCCAGCTGGCTTCCTGCTCACGGCCGAACGCCTGGTCACCGTGCGCTTCGACGACCTCGCCTCTTTCAACGATTTCCGGAAGGCCTATGAGAGCGGCGATGCTCCACCGCGCGGCAGCGTGGGCGTGCTCATCAGCCTGCTGGAGACGATGGTGGACAGGCTGGCCGATGCGCTCGAACATGCCTCCGATGATCTGGAGATCATCTCGCACAAGATTTTCGGCGATGGCGGCACGCAGTCCCGCAGCTCCCGCAAGAAGGCAGAGATCACGTCACGCGCAGTCCTGCGCCGGATCGGCCGGCGTGGTGACCTGACCTCGCACCTGCGCACGACCCTGCTCGGCATCGGACGCGCGGTGCCCTTCATCCTCGCCAATGCGCCCTGGATCGAGGCCGATGCAAGGAACCATCTTTCGGGGGTGCGACACGATGTCGACAGCCTCAGCGAGTTCGAGGCGCGCCTGTCGGACAAGGTGCAGTTCCTGCTCGATGCGACTCTGGGGTTCATCAGCATCGACCAGAACGACACTTTCAAGGTGCTGACCATCGCCTCCATCGTGGGCATTCCGCCGACCCTGATCGCCAGCATGTATGGCATGAACTTCAAGGGTATGCCCGAGCTCGACTGGGCCTATGGCTATCCCTATGCGCTGGTGCTGATGTTGCTCAGCGCCGTGGTCCCTACGGTCTGGCTCAAGCTTCGCGGGTGGTTTTGAGAAGGCTGGGGCATTCCTGCCACAGGTGCCGCAAAGGAAGCGGCGCGATCCCCGCTCCAGCTTGCCTCGGTAAGTAACAGCACGTTAACTTGCAAAGGGTCCTCAAAAGGGCCGAATCTGCCCGAGGATTCCTGATGAAGGCCACCGTCCGCAGCTTTTCGATCCAGCCGCTGATTGGCGGGATTCTTGGCGGGATTCTTGGGTTGATCGGAATGGCCAGCGCGGCCGACCTTGCCGCCAGCCCTGCTCCTTCGGCGTCTCCCTTCGGTTATCTTTCCGAAGTTCGTGTCGGTGGCTTTTCCCACGACTACCGCAGTCCCGAGCGGGGCAGCATCGACTTCAATGGCGAACTGCTGTTTGGAACGCCGGGCCGGGCCTTTACGGGCTACGATGCGCTCGTTCCCCGCATTCACCTTGGCACGACCATCAATTTCGCGGGCAAGACAAGCCACGTCTATTCCGGCTTTACCTGGACCTATGACCTGACCTCGGCGCTGTTCGTCGAGGCGACGTTCGGTGGGTCCGTGAACAATGGTGTTCGTTATGCCGTGCCTGGCCGCAATGCCATGGGCTGCCCCGTGACCTTCCGTGAATCGGCCAGCGCGGGCCTTCGCATCACCACCAACTGGAGCCTCATCGCGACAGTTGAGCATATGTCGAATGCGGGACTGTGCGTCGAGAACCGGGGCCTCACCAACGCGGGCCTTCGCCTCGGATATGCTTTCTGAGCCAGTCTGGCGGGATGCCTGAGGCATCCCTATTTCCTGAGATGGGCGCACCAAGCCTGTGACCGGTCGCTGTCGCAGGCGGTTTTTATTGTTTCCTTTGCAAGTTGGCAGGCATTCTTCTGCATTCCTGTTTTCGAAGATATTTTCAGGAGATCTCGATGCGAATTGCTTTCATCCTAGCCCTGATGCTCGCCTCCGGCCTTGCTGAAGCGGGGGAACGTTTGCGGGCCGTCCCTCAGCCTCTGCTGATCAGCAAGCCCGGAGCCGAGGCCGCGAGCGTCTTTGGCCCCTATACCTGCTCGGCACCGCAACTGCGGGCGGGCTGCTGGAATTTCGTCAGCACCTCCCACCATGTGAGCCTGTTTGAAGGTACCGCCACCTGCGTCTGCAGCCAGATCGGGCACTGACTTGGGCAGGACGGGCCTGATCTATGCTGGCGCGGCGCTTGCCGAGATCGGCGGCTGCTTTGCCTTCTGGGCCTGGCTGCGTCTGGGCAAGCCGGCCTGGCTGGTCGTGCCGGGCGTGGGCAGCCTCATTCTCTTTGCCTGGCTGCTGACCCTCTCGCCGGGCAATACGGCGGGGCGGGCCTTTGCAGCCTATGGCGGCGTCTATATCGCCGCCTCGCTCCTGTGGCTCTGGCGCGTCGAGGGATTTGCGCCCGACCGCTGGGATGCGATCGGGGCGATTGTCTGCCTCCTGGGCGCGGCATTGATCCTGTTCGGGCCGCGCGGCTGAGACGCCTCAGGGGTCAGATGGCTGGCCCTTTGCTCTGAGGCGTCTGGATGACGCCGGTCAGCTCTTCCTTGGGGATGCGCATGATGGCGGGCTCGTCGAAGAGATCGCTCATCTGGGAGGCGACGCCGGTCCTGGCAGTCTCTTCCAGGAACTTGCGATGGATGCGCGGATCCTGATCCTCGTATTCGATCTGCCGGCCACCCTGTTTCACCGAGGTCGAGCCGCCGCCCTCGTTGCTGACGCGACGCAAAGCGATCAGCGGGTAGCGCGCACTGCCGATGCTGCAGGCATAGTAGCGGGCCGGCTTGTCGCAGGTGTTGAAGTGCTGGTGGAACATCCAGAAGGGCGGCGTGTACATGAAGCCGTGGCGCCATGGCAGCTCGACAAAATCTGAATCCCCATCGTACCAGAGCAGCGAATAGCCGGTGCCGTCACAGGCGTGCACATGGGTGCCGGCTGCATGGCGATGGGCCTTCTTGTAGCGGCCGGTCGGAATCTCCGACACATGGGCGTGCATGGTGCCGTTGGCGAGCAGGAAGAAGACGTTGCGCGAGCCCTTGCCGCGCGCATTCAGCTCATAGAGCTTGAAGCCGGAGAGATCGCTGACGAAATTCGTCTCCCACACGTTGATGGTCGCTGCTGCGCCCTTGCGCTCATAGGTGCCGTGTTCACCCTCGCCTTCGAACTGGTTCGGCTTGCCCATGCGGTCGGGAAACTTGCAGGGGTTGTCGAAGATGAAGTCCAGGTTGTGATAGTGGTTGATGGCGAGCGGCGCGTCGTTGGTGCACGACAGGCGCGCGGTCTCGCGGCCCGAGCTGTTGAAGATCTGGTATTCGCAGTTGAGCGGAATGGCGAAGAGCGACTTCGGCCCCCATTCGAAGGTCTGCTTCACACCGTTGGGCAGCCACACGATGGTCGAGCCGAAGCCGCACAGCACATAGAAGAAGGCTTCATAGAGATGCTTGACCGGCCGGGTCTTCCGGCTCGGCTCCACTTCCAGCACATAGGCCGCTGCAAAGTCGCCCCGGCCATGGGTGTGGGCAAAGCAGCCGCGCGCGTCATAGCGATCCCAGGGAGCGGTCTCGATGGCCAGAAGGTCATGGCCGAAATCGAGATGGATCGGAATCTTCTCGTCGGTGGCCCATTCCATATAGGGATCGAGGAAATACTGACCCGGAACCGGTGCGCTCGCGGACATGTCTGCTCCCTTTCATCTTGCGACCTGCCGCTTCTTGCGGTCGCGCTTCAGAGCTGGTTTGGCGCAGGATCCTTCCAAGATCAATCGCTGAAATCGCAGGGGGCTCTGCTATGCTGGCGCAAAGAGGCCTGCTGGCGTGCCAGCCGGGAGGGTGTGAATGCAAAAATCCGTGCGCGCTGCGGTCATGACCGGTTACCGCCAGACCGAGATCCGCGACTTTCCCATGCTCGAGGCCGGGACGGATGCGGGCTGGCTGCGGGTCGACATGTGCGGCATCTGCAGCTCCGACTGGAACAACTACAACAACGACAAGAAAGGCCCGCGGATTCTCGGCCATGAGATGGTCGGGCGCATCGAACAGATCGGCTCGGCCGCTGCCTATCGCTGGGGTGTGCGCGAGGGCGACCTCGTTGCGCTGGAGGAATATCTCCCCTGCGGCCATTGCGAATATTGCCGTGCCGGTGAAATCCGCTCCTGCATGGCAACCGACCAGCGTTTTGCCGGTGGCATCCGCTATGGCTCGACGACCATCGACGTGGCGCCGGCGCTTTGGGGCGGCTATGCGGAATATGTCTACATGCCGTCACGCACGGTCATTCACCGTGTCCCCGAGGGCGTGGCGCCGCGGATAGCGGCCATGTGCCTGCCCATCGGCAATGGCTTCCAGTGGACCTATTTTGATTGTGGTGCGGGCCCTGGCAAGATCGTCGTCATTCAGGGGCCGGGCCAGCAGGGACTGGGCTGCGCCCTTGCGGCCCGCATTGCCGGGGCCGATCTGGTGATCGTCACTGGCCTTGCCCGCGATGCTGACAGGCTCGAACTCGCGCGCGCCTTCGGGGCAGATCATACGATCAAGGTCGATGAAGAGGACCTGCTCGAGACCCTGGCCGAGCTGACGAACGGACGGATGGCGGATATCGTCATCGACACGAGCGGACTTGGGCCCAAGAACATCAACCCCTCGATGCGTCTGCTGCGCAAGCGCGGCGTGCTTGCCACCATTTCACGCAAAGGGGCTGCCGAGCAGTTCGATGTGGACCTTCTGGTTGGCCAGCAGCTCACGCTGAAGGGGCTGCGCGGCCATAGTTACGAGGCCGTCGAAATGGCACTGCAGGTCATGGCGTCGGGCCGCTATCCCTTCGAGCGCATGTCGACCCATGTCATGGGGCTCAAGGAGCTTGATCGCGCGCTTCACATGGTTGGCGGGCAGCTTGATGAGCGCTCGATCCACGTCTCGATTGATCCGTGGCTGCCGTAGCCAAGGCAACTCCCTTCAGTCCGGATCGGACTCCTGCGGCTGCCAGGCAAGCAGGAACTCGCCATTGTCATCTATCTGATGAGAGAAATCGATGTGTTCGACCGGGTGGCCGAAAAGGAAGCCCTGAACGATGTCGCAGCCCAGCGCCTTGACGGTCTTGTAGAGCTGGATTGTTTCGACGCCTTCCGCAGTCACGCTCATGCCGAGTTCACGGGCGAGCGAGACAATGCAATGGATCACCGCGTCCGCGCGACGATCGTTTCCGGCCTTGCGCACGAGACTGAGGTCGAGCTTGACTTCATCGATCTCGAAGTCGGCAACAGAGGCCAGAGAAGAATAGCCTGTGCCGAAATCATCGAGGGCGATCTTCACGCCAATATCGCGCAGCATATTGATCTGCTCACGTGCAATCATCGGATGTTCGATGATCGTGCGTTCGGTCACTTCAATGAGGAGACGGGTTGGTTCGAGTCCGCTCACGTCAAGGCAGGACTTGATGCGCTCGAAGGCGATGCCCAGCGAGAACCAGTTCGATGACAGGTTGACGCTCACCCTGTGGCGGATTGGCCATGATGCCGCCGCAACACATGCCGCTTTCAGCACGAAATCATCGACGACTCCCATGAGGCCCATGCCTTCGGCCAGCGGCAGCAAGGCGCCCGGGGTGATCTCGCCAAATTCCGCGCTGGTCCAGCGCAACAGGGCTTCGTAGCCGATCACGCTCTGCAGGCGTGCGCTCACATAGGGCTGCCAGGCAAGTCGCAGGTTGCCGCAGATGAGGTCATGCCTGAGTGCCTTGCGCAGGTTGGCCACGTCGGCACGAAAGTCGCCGGGCAGATCACCAGCGGAGACCGCACGGCCGCGTCCGGTCCGCTTGGCATGATGCAGGGCGGCATCGGCAGCACGGATCAGGGAGGGGCCATCATAGCCATGATCGGGAAGGACTGCGTAGCCGATGGAAATGGACAGGCTGTGATCCTTGCCGCCAACTTCGAGCACATTGCTTTCGAAATGATCGAGCAAACGTGCTGCGAGTTGCTCGGGTCCATGATCGGGCTCGCAGGGGCGCATCAGGATGCAGAATTCGTCGCCGCCCAGCCGGGCCGGCAGGTCGGTCGGCCTGGTGGCGGTTTTCAGAACTTCCGCCACCCTGCTCAGCAACTCGTCGCCCGCCTCCTGCCCGAGTGCGTCATTGATCTGCTTGAAATGGTCGAGATCGATGTGGAGCATTCCAACCCGGGTATCAGCCGGAAGGTCCTCCAGCAGGGAAGCTACTGAAGTTTCAAACAGGGTACGATTGGCAAGTCGCGTCAGGGGATCGTGGGTCGCTGAAATTTCGAGGCGCCGGCTGGCGAAATGCAGGTCCATCATGGATGCGACCGCGCGGGCCATGTCCTGAAGGTTTCTGCAGTCTGCGGCCGTGAAGTCGCGGGGGCCCTGATCAAGGATGCACAGGGTGCCCATGGGCAGGCCGCTGCGAGGGCTCAGGATTGGCGCCCCGGCATAGAAACGGACATGCGGATGGCCGCTCACCAGAGGATTGTCATGAAAGCGATTGTCCGAAAGGGCATCCGCAATCACGAGCACCCGGTTCGTGCCGTGCAGGGCATGGGTGCAAAAAGAGGTCGGCCGATCGGATTCGTGGGTATCCAGCCCGATCCTGGATTTGAACCAGAGGCGCTTTTCGTCAACCAGAGATATGGCGGAAATCGGAACCTCGAAGACACGGGCAGCCAGGCTCACGATGGCGTCGAAGCGCTCGTCGGGGGGGGTATCCAGGATCTCATAGGCATGAAGATCCCGAAGCCGGGCGTCTTCCTGAGCATGAAGCTCTGCCGAGAACATCGTGAGACCTTTCGTCCATCAATGCGAGAATTCCGGAGTATTCTACAACAACTACAGACCTGTGAAGCAGGTTTTCCGCGAGGCGGTGATGGAAATCAAAGGGAGGGGAGTGGGAGCGCCGAATGGTGGGCCGGGCAGGACTCGAACCTGCAACCAGACCGTTATGAGCGGCCGGCTCTAACCATTGAGCTACCGGCCCGTGGCGCGCGAGCGTCAGCGGGAGATCAGATATACCGAAGCGGGGGAACAGTTCAACGGGTGGCCGGTCAACCCTTGTGATCGGCTATGGACAGCAGGGCCTGCATGCCGGCACGGGCTGATATGCCATGGCCTGGGGCATGTTCGCGGTCTGTCAGGTAGCCGGCGGCCAGGACGAGCGGCATCAGCACGAGCGCCGCCACAATGGCCACATTGCCGAGCCGAAGGCGCAGCAGGGTTGGCCCTAGGGTCTGAAGCAGGCTGTGCATGCAGGGTCCTCGCGTTTGGGCCTGAGCCCATGCGGCACCCTGCTACGGGACCCTTTAACGAAGTCTTGAACCGATCGCAGAGACCGGCCCTGGCCTGCCTCTAGCGTGGGACCGGGCGTGGGCGCCCCTCGTCGTCCACCGCCACGAAGGTGAAGGTGGCATCCGTGACCTTGTCACGCGCATCCGACCGGAAGCGCCGGGCCCAGGCCTCGATATGGATCTTCATGGAGGTGCGGCCAATATATTCGACCTCGGTATAGACGCACAGGACGTCGCCCACTTTCACCGGCTGAATGAAGGTCATGGCATCCACGGCGACCGTCACCACTCGTCCGCGCGCCCGCTCGACCCCTGCGATGCCGCCTGCCTGGTCCATCTGGGACATCACCCAGCCGCCGAAAATATCGCCGTTGGCATTGGTATCGGCGGGCATGGCGATCGTGCGGACCGTCAGTTCCCCACGCGGCTCGCTCTCAGTTGGCGGTTTTTGCTGTTCCATCGACACGTCTCCGCTCGTGCCCTGTCGCCCGAATCACTCCGTGGCTGGCTGGCCGAACCGCAGGACATTGCCGAAGGGATCGCGCAAATGGAATTCCCGCATCCCCCAGCTCCGGTCTTGCGGCGCCGAAAGGACGAGTTCCGGGGCGAGCTTCAGATTGTTGAAGTAGCGATCCACATCCGGGCAACGGAAATAGCAGGTCGACCTGCTGCCAATATCATATTGCCCCTCGCGGGCCAGATGCAGCTCCACCTGATCCTTGCGAAACATCAGATAGGCCTTTTCGCGATGCACGAGTTCGAAGCCGAGCATCTCGTAGAAGGCGACCGATGCCTTGGCTCTGGCAAATGGCAGGATGGGGACACTGTTCCAGATGATGCGATGGGGCATTTCAGATCTTGCCTCTGCGGCGACCGGGCAAGTGACGCTTGCGTTGAATCCAGCGGAATCCCTTGTGGCGTGTGATGACGGCAATATCGATGGGACCGCCAAGGGTCTTTGCAGGTTGGTCCGCCCGGTAGCTTTCAAACGTAATCGAGGTTTCCATCAGGAACCGCGCTATCTCGACGGCATCGAGAATGGGCATGCCCGGCGTCACGAGAACCGGGCTATCCGTCTGCTCGACCTGCTCGCCATCCAGGATGGTCTTGAAGGCGCGAGCCTCGTGCATGGGTTCGGCTGGACGCGAGGTCAGGGTGAGATCCATCAGCAGGCGACGGATGCAAGCGCCCTGGCCATCCCAGTTCACGCCATAGGAATTGCTGTTCCAGACAAGGGAGATCTCGCTCACCTTGCCGCTCTTCATTTGCAGGGTCCAGGTCTCGGGCATGTCCGAACCTGCAGAATAGCCGCCAATGATGAGTGACGTATTATTGCCGGCGCTCGAATGGCCTGCGGTTTCTTCCAGGAAATCCCCCAGTCTGGCGGCAACATCGCGCACGTCGTATCTGGCGCGATCGAGGGAAGAGAGCTGGCGGCTTTCGAAATCCTGCAACAGATTGCTGACGGACACAGACCCGAGCGCACCATCGCCGCAGATCGCAAGACCAATTGGCAGCCCCTTGGCCACAGGGACAAGCTTCTCGGCGTTGAAATAGACATGCCCACGGTGGGTCATCGCGCTGTCGCTTGCCAGCACAACCCCGTCCTGAACCTGTATCGCCAAGATGAGGGTCACCAGAGGCTCCCGACTCGCAGACCCGCGATCAGTTTGCGCAACTGCAAGCTTAAAGCTAACCCAAGACCAACCTCTTCGACAATACACCTCAGATCAAGTAGTCCCCGGGAGCCCGCGAGTTCAAGCATTTTAACGTGTTATTTTTCAAACCTGCGGGACCGGCGCGGCGCTCAGTGTGCCAGCCCGCGCAAATAGGCGATGATCGAGCTTGTCTCGTCCTCACGCAGCACAAGGTTTGGCATGCTGCGATGCGAAGATTGCAGGAAGACGCGAAGCGAGAGGTCGGTGACGGATGGCATCCGGGCGAGAGCCGTAAAATTGGGCGCAGCCGGATCGGGCCCGGTCATGCCAAGCTCCACTGCGTGGCAGCGTGTACACTCCGATTGAACGATGCGCCGTCCCATGGTCGTGTCACTTTCCTGAGACGAGGCCAGGGTGGGTAACGCGAGACTGACGAGCAGGATCAGAGGCAGGAACTTGAGCTTGGCTTGCATGGGCACCTCGCAGTCGCTTGTCAGTCAGGCTAGATCGGAAAGACCCTTTGCAGGTTGATGTGCATCATGTCTGACAGGACCTCAGGAAACCTTCTCAATGACCCCCGGGTTGCATCGACCGGCGAAAGCTTTGAAAATTTGCTCGTGCGGGACGGCATTCGCCTTGAGCGGATCGTTTCGCGCGGGCAGGCGTCACCCGCGGGCTTCTGGTTCGATCAGGATCAGGACGAATGGGTGGCTGTGCTGAGCGGTGCTGCCGACCTTCAATTCGAAGACGAGGATGCGCCCCGACGGTTGAGCGCGGGCGATTTCCTGCTGATCAGGGCTCATCGCCGCCACAGGGTCGTCTGGACGAGCCCGGATACCGATACGGTCTGGCTCGCGCTGCACATCGATCCTCGTGCCTAGAGTTCCTTGCCGATCCGGCGATCGAGCGAATAGGGCCCGCCGCCACGCAGCGCGATGGCGAAGCACATGAGGCCCCACAGCAGGGTAAACTCATAGCCGCGTGACAGCCACGAGAAGCCGCTGTTCCAGTAGATGATGAAGGTCAGGACGCCCATCTCGACGGCTGCAGCAGCAGCAAAGAAGCGCGTGAAGACTCCGATCATGATGGCGATGCCACCGATGAACTCGATCACCATGAGTGAGATCGTCAGTTGCGTGCCAATGCTTTCCAGGCCTGGAAATACCTTGATCAGTGCGACCGGGGGCGTGAGACGACCGATCTTGCCAAAACCATGGATTGCCAAAATGAGTCCAACGCCCATGCGCAGGAGCAGCCAGGAGAAGGGTCGTGCGAATTCATAAAAGGGCTCAAACGACGGTATGAGCGCCCTTGGCTCCCGTGTGAGGTCTGACATGGGTTCCTCCCGATCTGTTTTGCCGGAAGGATAGCTGAAGCATCATACAGCGGATAGTCACGCCTTTGAGACCAAAGGCACTGCGGCCTCCCGGTCAGACTGGTCGGCTTCGAAGAGGCTGATGAGTTCGTCAGAGGCTTGCTGTGTGCTCTGGATGAGCTGCTGCTCATCCCTGAAAAGGTCATGCTGGGCGACCAGCGTCGCCTCGTCGTGCTGGCGGAAAAGATCCACCGTGCGCTGTGCTTCGTCTGCCGGGACGCCAAGTTCCCTGAGCACGAGACCGGAGAGCGTGAGGCTTGAATGGAAGGTCTCGCGCACGATCCCCTGAACCTCCCGATCCATCAGCAGGTGCGCATGACGACGATTGCGCGCGCGGGCCATGATCTTGAGATTGGGGAAATTGCGGCGGGCCATGTCAACGACCGCGAGGGTCTGTTCCATATCCGCGAGTGCCACCACAAGGAGCCTCGCTTTTTCGGCACCGGCGGCACGCAGCACTTCCGGACGCGAGGGATTGCCGAAATAGACCTTGCTGCCGAACCGTCTCACCACATCGACCTGGCCTGCATCCTGCTCCAATGCCGTGAAGCTGATGCCACGCATACGCAGCATGCGACCGACGATCTGGCCAACACGCCCGAAGCCGCAGATGATGACGGGCGTGTTGTCGTCCGTGATCGAGTCATAGGGCCGTTCGCTTGTCTTTGCCGGGAGCTTTGGAATGACGAAGCGTTCCAGCATGGCGAAGAGAACCGGCGTTGCGGCCATGGACAGGGCGATCACCAGCGTGGCCTTGTCTGCCTGATCGCGTGCCAGGGCTCCGGTTGCGACTGCGGCAGCAAAGATGACGAAGCTGAACTCGCTGCCCTGTGACAGGGACAGCCCAAATCGCAGCGCACCGGCCATGTCCTGTTTGGCGATGCGGCCGAGGATGACACCGACCGCAAACTTGCCGAGAAGCAAGCAGCCAAGGCCTGCGGCAATGGCCGCCGGATTGCTGAGCGCGAGGCCAAGATTGGCTGACATCCCAACGGACATGAAGAAGAAGCCCAGCAGCAAGCCTTCGAAAGGTTCGATATCGGCCTGCAGTTCATGGCGGTATTCGGAATCCGACAGGAGCACTCCGGCGAGAAATGCGCCCAGCGAAGAGGACAGGCCGGCCGCATGGGCGAGGGCCGCCGTGCCGACCACCGTCAGGAGCGCCATGGCAGTGAAGACTTCGGGCGTGCGTGCGCCGCCGATGGCCCTGAAGGCCGGCCGCAGCAGGAAGCGCCCGCCGACAAGGATGACCGCGACGCCGCCCACCATCTTGAGGACGTCGATCCATGGGACCGAACCGGGCAGGGGCGTTCCTCCCGACAGGAGGGGCACCATAGCCACGAGCGGAATGAAGGCGAGGTCCTGGAACAGCAGGACGGAGAAGGTGTCCCGGCCAGAGCCGGAGCCCAGGAGGTCGCGCTCGGCAAGCATCGGCAGGACGATTGCCGTAGAGGACAGGGCGAGGCCAAGCCCCAGAATGGTCGAACCCTGCCAGCGTTGCCCGGCCGCGATGAGCAAACCGGCAAGGACTGCCGCCGTCAGAGCGACCTGAGCCGTTCCCAATCCGAAGACGGCGCGGCGCATGACCCACAGGCGCTGTGGGCGCAGCTCCAGACCGATGAGAAAGAGGAGCATGATGACGCCGAGCTCGGAGATCTCGCGAACCTCCTCAACATCGCTCACGAGCCGCAAGCCGGTCGGGCCGATCAGCACACCTGCCAGCAGGTAGCCAAGAATGCTCCCGAAGCCCGCGCGCCGGGACAGGGGCACGGCGATCACGGCGGCGGCCAGCAAGATGGCGAGGGTTACGATCACGCAGCGACTCCTTCAATCCTGCTCAACATAGCGCAGGCATTCGGAATCAGGAGACATCCTGCCGCTTCGATCGCATTTATGATCGAGGGTTGTGATTGTCGGCTATGGCTGCTGAGGCGAAGCCGTGTCCTGTGGAGCTTGGGCCGCCGGGGCATCATCTGATGCCGGGCCTCGGAAAAAGCTCAAGATCTCATTGTCTTCGGCAACGGGCGGCTTGGCGGGGGCCGGCTCGGGCGGCTTGGCCAGAGAGGGTGACGAGGCCGTCCGCAGCTGTGACAGGAGGCCCTTTTTCTTCGCCGACTGGTAATAGCCCTGACTGTAGAGGGTGACCGCGCCTGTGTCGCTGTTACCGGCGGCGCGATAGGCATTGGCGAGATAGGGCACACCAAAGGTCAGGTTGGTCTGTGGATCGAGGAGGCCTGCAGGCGCCCCCTTGTAGCCCATGCTGCGCGCTGTCCCGAAGCTGATCTGCATCAGCCCATAGTGGCCCCTCTTGCTGACCAGCTGGGGGTTATAGCGGCTCTCCCGCAGGATGACCCGGTGCACCAGAGATTCCGGAAGGCCGTGGACCTCGGCAAGCTGAGCAACTTCAGCCTCATAGGCCCTGGGCACAGTGGTCTGCCGGGAACCAGCAAGGGCCGGACCCACCAGGCAGGTCGCAAGGGCGAGGACAAGGAAGCGTTTGAGCGATCGCATGTGTGGTGCAGCAAAACCCGTGGACGACGGTGGCTCTGAAGGGCCAAGCATCAGCCGGCTTTGAGCCGGCCCGTGGCCCCGCCTATATGCTAAATTAACTGTGAAGGCCACATGCTTACTTTATAAAACAATAAGATACTGTCTCGCTCCGACGGAAGATGCTGAAAATACATTCAATTTCTGATGCAGTGCGTTAACCACCCATTTGTCATTTCAGAAGTACAAACTTTAACGCATTGGCTCGAGATATTCGAAGGCATGACGCCGCGCCCATGCTGGCCCGATCTGGGCGATGATCGCTTTTAACCATTTGTTCCTTCGGGATCTGACGATGGTCGTTGCCCAGCAGGCATCCGTTTTGCCCCCAGACCGCGTGTTGAGCGCCGGTCTAGACGTGAGCGCGAAGCAGTCTCTGGCTGGCCTGTCGGCAGTCCTTGGCGACGCGCTTGCATCGGTCTGCAAGGGCACCAACCCAACCCTCGCGGGAGCCTCTCTCGATCGGTGGAAGCGGGTTCTGGCTTTAGACTTTTCTGCGGACGTCCTGCCTTCCGATGCGGCGGCCGCTTCCTTCGAACAGCGCGTGCGAGCTGCCGAGGCCCTGGCGCGGGCGGCCGTTGGCCTGCATGCACCCCGTTCCCTGTTTGGCCGCGCCCAGTCACATCAGGCGCTCGCCGATGTCATGGCTGCCCTGATCAAGGCCGTCCTCGTCGATGCGGAATGCCAGGCCGACAAGCGATCGGCGACATTCCAAGCGGCAGCCGCCGAGACGACCCGTGGGCCTTCAAGCGATTGCGCGCTGGTTGTGGCCACACTGACGGAAGCCTTCGATCACCTGGCAGCCGGGGACCTGACCTATCACCTCGATTCAGCTCTTCCGGCAGAGTTCGAAGGCCTGCGTTCGCGCTTTAACCAGACGGCAACCCGGCTGAACGAAGCGATGCTCGCAGTCTCCAATGCGACGCAGGCCATCCAGGCTGGCTCCGAGGAAATTGCTCAGGCCTCCGATGACCTGTCCTGCAGAACTGAAACCCAGGCTGCAAGCCTTGAGGAAACAGCCGCCGCACTTGATCAGCTGACCGGCAGTGTTCGCCGTGCAGCCTCGGATGCCCGCCGTGCTGCCGACATTGTGGTCAGCGCCCGAGGCGAGGCACAGTCGTCCGGCGAGGTCGTTCGACAGGCTGTCGAGGCCATGAGCGGCATCAAGACCTCGTCCCAGCAGATTTCACAGATCATCGGGGTGATCGACGAGATCGCCTTCCAGACGAACCTGCTGGCATTGAATGCCGGCGTCGAGGCAGCGCGTGCGGGTGAAGCCGGGAGAGGCTTCGCGGTTGTTGCCTCCGAGGTCAGGGCGCTGGCGATGCGCTCGGCAAATGCGGCCAAGGAAATCAAGTCGCTGATCGAATGCAGTGCCATTCAGGTCGGATCCGGGGTGACGCTGGTCGACAAGACAGGTGAAGCGCTCGAACGAATCATCGGGCGTGTTGCAGAGATCGACAAGCTTGTCGGCGACATCGATCGTTCGGCCCAAGAGCAGGCTGCAGGTTTGGCCGAAGTCAATACCGCCGTTAACCAAATGGATCAGACTACGCAGCAGAATGCAGCGATGGTCGAAGAAGCAACGGCAGCTGTTCACTCCCTGCGCAACGAAGCCAAGTCCTTGTCCAGCTGTGTTTCCGGCTTCCGTATGGCTGAAGGTAAGCCGGTGGTGTCGAAGGTTGCAGCTGATCAGGACCGAATTGCACGGGCATTCGCCCGGCAACCGCATTCGTCAAGATCCGGAAACAATTTCTAAGGAACCATAACGCACAATAGCAACGTTGACGCCGAACAGGCGACAGAGGTCACCAATGAGTACAGCACAGCCGACACATTGTGCAGTTTTGACGCTTCCGGAGGTTCTGGACCTCAAGGCAGCAGGACGTCTGACGACGGACCTTCTCGAATTGCGCAAGCAGGAACTGGTTATCGATGCGTCCCAGGTTCGCCGCCTCGGCGGACAATGCCTTCAGGTTCTTCTGTCGGCTCGCGCCACCTGGGAGTTCGATGGCGTCCCCTTGCACATCGGGGACTCGTCACCCGCCTTCGTTGAGGGGCTCGAGCTCCTTGGCATTTCGTCTGAGAACTTCGTTGAACAGGAACATTCTCTATGAGCAAGCTCATACTGACAGTCGATGACTCCCGTACCATGCGCGACATGCTCCGCCTCGCCCTCAGTGAAGCCGGTTTCAACGTCGTTCAGGCAGAAGACGGACAACACGGCCTCGAAGTGCTGAACAGCGAGACGCCTGATGTCATTGTTACGGACATTAATATGCCCCGCCTCGATGGCTTCGGCTTCATCGAGGGCGTGCGCAAGATCGAGGCGCATCGCGCCGTTCCGATTCTGGTGCTGACCACCGAAAGCGATGCTGAAAAGAAGCAGCGTGCGCGTCGGGCCGGAGCTACAGGCTGGATCATCAAGCCGTTCGATCCTGTCAAGCTCGTCGAAGCTATCCGTCGCGTTGCTGCCTAAGTCAAAGGATTTAAACATGGACGCGATGGCTGCAATCAGGAAGACGTTCTTCCAGGAGTGTGAGGAACAACTCGCTGAGCTCGAGAGCGGGTTGATCGCCATGGAGCAGGGCGATACGGATTCCGAGCGCGTCAATGCGGTCTTTCGTGCGGTCCATTCCGTCAAGGGCGGCGCAGGCGCCTTCGATCTGGAAGATCTCGTCCGCTTCGCTCACGTGTTTGAAACGGCTCTCGACGAGGTGCGGAACGAACGCCTCGCACCAGAGCCTCATGTCCTGAAGGTCATGCTGCGCGCGGCTGATGTGCTCGCTGATCTTGTGGTAGCTGCTCGCGATGAAGTTCCATTTGATGAAGCCCGCAGCAATGCGCTCACCGAAGAGCTCGTGAAGCTTGCCGGTGAAGGCGGTCACAAGGAAGAAGAGGAGGACACGGACGACGAGCCCTTCGTCTTCCAGCCGGTTCAGGTCGATATGTCTGCGCTGATGAGCTTCGGAGACGACGACAGCTCAAGCCTCAACCATTATAATGTCATCTTCACCCCCAAGACTGCCCTCTATGCCAATGCGAACGAGGCAGCCGTCCTTCTGCGCGAACTCGGCCGTGTCGGCGAAGCCAAGACGACCTGCGGGTGGGCCGATCTGCCCTTGCTGCCTGATCTCGATCCAGAAGGTGCTTATCTCACCTGGACGATCGATCTGAAGACCGAGAAGGGTGAAAACGAAATTCGAGAAGTCTTCGAGTTCGTG
>CAISZN010000467.1 GCA_903889985.1 uncultured Hyphomicrobiales bacterium
ATCCTGAACGGTTGCTGGAGCACCCATCTTGATCCGATGTCATACCAAGATTTTCATAACATGAACTCACGCGTCATCATCGATGCTTGCACGCCTTGGAATCGAAAGAAGGATTGGCCGGAGGTCGTGCGAAATAGCCAAGGTCTGGAAGAGCAAGTTCGCGAAAAGTTCGGAAAATTCCTGCCACCCGGTTGGTGAATATTCTCTGCAAAACTTGGTTTCTCAGAGGGGTTATGAAAAAATGTCATGTGCTCCCAATGTCATAAGAAGTGAGTCCTGAACAGAAGTTCAAGATAGCGGAATGCGACCATGCCTGGGAGCAGTTGTAGTTCAGCTTGGCGAGAGTACGCAGTTATGAGTTTTTGAAGTCGGAGGCGTGATGTGCCGATCCATCCAATGGATACAGAAAGTTATGACGGTCTAATCGCCAGGGTCTTTTGATTGAAGGGTTGCAGTGCCAAGTGGCGTGGTTGAGGAATAAGCCGAACATTCGGTCTTGAAGCTACTGAAGTCATGAATAGGTAGATATCGATGAATGGGGCTGGGACAATAGCGCTGGAACCAGAGCGAATTTACGATGTGCTGGTCGCTGGCGGAGGTAATGCCGCGCTTTGTGCGGCGATCAGCGCGCGCCGCAGCGGCGCGTCAGTGCTGGTCGTCGAAGTCGCCTCTAAGTTCTTTCGAGGTGGCAATACACGCCATACGCGCAACATGCGTTGCGCCCACGATGCGGCGACCGATACGTTGACTGGTCCCTATCCGGAAGAAGAACTCTGGGATGATTTGCTGCGCGTTACCGGAGGCGAGACGAACGAGACGCTCGCTCGCATGATGATTCATCAGTCCAAGGACATGCTGAACTGGATTGTCGAGCAGGGCGTTCGGTTTCAGCCGCCGATAGGCGGGACCCTGAGCCTTGGCCGCACCAACTCCTTCTTTCTCGGCGGCGGGCGTGCCATGCTCAACGCGCTCTACAAGACGGCGGGAGAACTTGGCGTTGATGTCCTCTATGAGGCCGAGGTCGTCGGGCTCGACATTCAGGATGGACATTTTAACAGCGCAACAGTGAAGCACCAGGATGGCCTGCACCAAGTAAGAGCACGTAGTTTCGTGGCCGCTTGTGGTGGATTTGAATCCAATTTTGATTGGCTTGAGCGAGGCTGGGGTCCGCCGGCACGTAACTTCCTCATTCGCGGCACCTCCAACAATAAGGGGACCGTGCTCGACATACTCATCAAAGCAGGTGTCGATCAGATTGGCGACCCGACGCAGTGCCATGCGGTGGCGATTGATGCGCGAGCCCCGAAATACGATGGTGGCATCATTACCCGGCTTGACTGCGTGGTATTTGGCATCGTCGTCAATCGAAAGGCCGAGCGATTCTACGATGAGGGCGAGGATGTCTGGCCCAAGCGCTATGCAATTTGGGGTCGGCTTGTTGCAGGGCAGCCCGACCAGATCGCCTATATCGTCTTCGACGCGTCTTCCCTGAAGTTATTCATGCCGTCGTTGTTCCCGCCAATTCAAGCGGATACAATTGGCGAGCTGGCGCTAAAGCTGGAACTCGATCCAGCGGCGCTGGCCAAGACCGTGATCGATTTTAACGCAGCGGTGCAGCCGGGCACTTTTGATCCAACCATTCTCGATGACTGCCATACGCAGGGTATTACACCGCCCAAGAGCCATTGGGCGCGCCGCATCGAGAAAGGCCCATTCTACGCCTATCCGGTACGACCGGGAATCACATTCACCTATCTTGGTACGCGGGTGAATGAGGGCGCGCGGATGATCATGGCCGACGGACGGCCTTCGTCCAACATGTTCGCCGCCGGTGAGATTATGGCAGGCAATGTCCTGGGACGGGGCTATGCTGCTGGGATTGGAATGACGATTGGAAGCGTCTTCGGACGTATCGCAGGGCGGGAGGCAGCAAGCATTGCACGCAACTAAAGCGCTCGCCGAAGCCGAGCGATTGATGACGGTCTGTAACTCATGCCGCTATTGCGAAGGACTGTGCGCTGTTTTTCCAGCTATGGAAATGCGACGCTCCTTCGCTGATGCGGATCTCAACTATCTGGCGAACCTGTGCCACAGCTGTGGTGCATGTTTCATAGACTGCCAGTTCTCCCCCCCACACGAATTCAATGTCAACGTTCCGCAGAATCTCGCGGAAGTACGCGCACAATCCTATGGCGCCTATGCTTGGCCCATCGCGCTGCCGGAGGTGTTTGCCCGCAACGGGCTTGTGGTGGCACTGGTGGCCGCGGTGAGCGTGGCGGCCTTTATCCTAGGCTTCGTCGCGTTCGGTAATCCGCAGGCACTCTATGCGAGCGGCGGGGAGACGGGCGCTTTCTATCGCCTGATGCCCCATAACACCATGGCAGCCTTGTTTGGCCTTGTCTTTCTCTATGCCGTGCTGGCACTCGTCATGGGGGCACGAACGTTCTGGGTCTCGACCCGCAATGTCGGCGCACCCAGACTGAAGCCCGGTGACGTGTGGCAGGCTTTGCGAGATGCGGCCAGCCTTCGTTATCTCGATGGGGCAGGAGCGGGATGCTATGTGGAAGAGGACGCGGGTCCTGATCGGAGACGCCTGTACCATCACCTTACCTTCTACGGATTCCTGCTGTGCTTTGCGGCAACGTGTGTAGCAACGCTCTACCATTACTTGCTGCAGCGCGAAGCGCCCTATCCCTGGTACGATCTTCCGGTTGTGCTTGGCATTCTGGGCGGAATAGGTCTGGTGATTGGCCCGATGGGGCTGCGCACTGAAATGACTCGGCGGGATCCTGCGCTCACTGACCCCGCCAGTGCAGGAATGCAGAATGCTTTCCTTGCCATGCTGTGGCTAACCGGCGCGACAGGCCTTATGCTCATCTTATTGCGCAACACGTCCGCCATGGGACTTGTCCTTGCAGCACATCTGGGCGTGGTCTTTGCGCTTTTCGCGACCATGCCATATGGCAAGTTTGTCCATGGTATCTACCGCACGCTCGCATTGGTGCGCTACGCCGCGGAAAAACGCTACATGGACGAACATGGTGTCAGCGAGTGACGGTTATGTTCTTTTTTCGTTCCAGGTCTAAAGCCCCGAGATGCTGCCAGATCGATCGAATTCCCAGGTCATGCAAATGACGCCTAGGATAATTGCAAGATTCGTCACAAAAAAGAATGTAATCTTTCGTGCGCGTTACAACAGGCAATCATGAGAGTTTGCAACCGGTGACAATCTCATGACCGTCGGTCGACAGGAATTCAACTGTGTTAGCGATTGTCTTTGAATTCCGTAAGGGGACGGGCCTTTGCAGGTACTGCTGTAACTATTGCGGAAATTATCGCTACATTTGGCCTTATGAATAATGAGTACCTCCGCCCGCGCTTACCGATCATGGCGCCCACAGTTGACGCTTAGTGGAAGCTGCTTTGGTAAAAGCGTCCGGCATCATCATTGGCTTTCATTCATTCGAGGCACTATGATCGCGAACATTCCTAGCGCCATGTTGAACCTGCATGAATGGCGTACTCTCCAAGGCAAGACTTGATGTGCCGGTCAGAGTTCCTCAAAACCGACATCGTTCCGAACACCAGATGCTCCGCGCTTCAGATCACTGATCTCGGTCGCTGACGTAAAGCAATTGTCCTCGTAAGTTCGAAAACCGAACAGTCGCTAAGCAATTTAGGTCAGGAAGAGCTGCATAATTGCATTTTACCAGGTCCTATCTCTTGAAACACTTAAACGTAGCCTGCGCACTATAGCTTTAATGCGACGCCAACTTTAGGTTAAGTTGTTCGCGAATGATCTTCTTCAGCTCCTCAGCTTTTACAGGCTTTCTGAGCTGGACTCCCTGAAGGCCGATCTCTTCCAAGGCAGTTTTAGAGATATCTCCAGTCAAGATGATAACCGGTATAGCTCGGTCCAACCTGTTGCGCACTGCAGCGGCAACCTCCAATCCATTCATGCCAAGAGGCAAGTTATAGTCAGACAGTATGATGTCCGGTTGACTGTATCCAAGATCAACCAACTCAAGTGCTGAGTGGCCATCAGATGCAGTTGATGTTGTATATCCAGAATCTTGAAGAACTATGTTCAAAAGTTCCTGCATATCCGAATCATCCTCGACAATCAGTATTTGATATGAGGCGGGCGATGTGGATTGAATTTGATGGAGCGTGGTGGGGGGCGTGATCAAAGCGGATGGTTTCGGATGAGCCGATGCAATTTCAACTTCGATAGCAAAATCCGAACCCTTGCCCGGTCTAGAATGAACACGTACAGGATGGTTGAGCATATCGCCCAACCGCTTCACAATTGCCAAACCAAGGCCAACACCACGACCGGCCTCTCGTGCGTCATTGCCAATTTGATGATATTCCTCAAATATTGCTTGCAACTCAGTAGCTGGTATCCCGATTCCGCTATCCCAGATCTCTATCGACGCAATGCCATTGCGCCTACGGCAACCAAGCAATACTTTTCCAACTTTGGTGAACTTAAGCGCATTTGCAAGTAAATTCCTGATCATCTGTTCAAGCAAGCGTGGATCACTTCTTAAAAAAAGTGTACTTGGAACTATATGCAGGCGCAGATTTCTTGCCTCGGCGTCGATATCAAATTCATCGCGCAGGCGATTCAATATTTCATTGATTGGGAAGCTGATGATGTCCGCCTTTAAAGTCCCGGCTTCAATTTGATTGATTTCAAGGAGAGTATTCAACATTCCTGACATCGAGTTGAGCGCACTATCCAATCGTGCGACATATTTCTTTGCAGCGTCTCCAACCACATATTTTTCAAGAAAGCCTTGAATAAGTATCATCGATTGTAAGGGTTGTCTAAGGTCGTGGCTTGCGGCAGCCAGAAACCGCGATTTGGCTTTATTCGCCATGTCAGCTTGTCGCTTGGCGGCCTCCAGAGCGTTCGCGGTTTGCTTGCGGTCTGTAATGTTTGTGAACGTTATGACAACTCCCTCGATCAAGTCATCCTGCGCGCGATATAGAAGAATGCGTCGAGTATAAAAATTGCCAGAATGTGTCTGAATCTCTCGTTCAACAGGCACAAGCGATTTCAGTACCGTCCTAGCATCACTTAGAAGATCGACATCTGTAGCCAGACCCTTCAAATCCGAGAGTGGACGCCCTACGTCGCTTGCGATCACATTGAAGAGTGCCCTTGTAGCAGGTGTAAAAAAACGGATATTTAATTTTGAATCAAGAAAAACCGTGGCAACATCAGTACTATACAAGACATTTTGCAAATCATTGGCCGTTGTCCTTTGTCGCTCAAGGGTTTCCTGAAGTTGATTATTAAGTGCGGTCAATTCTTCATTGAGTGATTGCAACTCTTCTTTTGACGTCAATAACTCTTCGTTTGTCGACTGAAACTCCTCGTTTACCGAGAGCGCATCTTCGTTGATAGCTTTCTGCTCTTCATTCGATTCCTCGAGGTTGAGAATGGCATCGTGAAGTTCAGTTCTTGTCTCTGCAAGTTCCCTCATGAGGGAAGCAACTTCGC
>CAISZN010000468.1 GCA_903889985.1 uncultured Hyphomicrobiales bacterium
GCGATTGGTTCGGAGGGGACCTGCAAGGCAGGTTCTGCCGGCGTCCGATTGACCAGACGTCCGAAATCGAAGCGCTTGCGCGCAGGCTCGGCATCCTTGGTGGCGGAAACACCCGAAACCGCCGGAGCCACTGGTACGGCAGCCGCTTGCGGCGCCGCAGGAACCGGCACGGTCGGAGCCGGGGCCGCCGGCACTTCGAGCTTGGGCAGCGGGCGGGCGACTGGCGGAGGGGCGACCCTGGGCGGCGCTGGTGGCGGCGCAGGGACCGGACGCGGCGGGGTCACGGCCTGCACGAGCTCATCCATTGAGGGAACGGAGGGCGTCGGAACATAGGTCGGTGGGGGGCTGCGCAAAACGGGGGCTGGTGCAGGCACAGGAGCCGGCGGCGGAGCCAGAGGAGGCGAAGCCGCCGCGGGAGGTGCCATGGCAGGCTGGGGCTCATCGAAAGTCGGCGCAACCCGAGGACGTACCTCACCAGCGGCGGCGGACCGGATGATCGTCGATTCAATCAGCACGTCATTAGGCCCGCCGATCATCACCAGATGTTCGACATTATCTCGCCGCACCAGAACAAGCTGGCGCTGGCGGTCGAGGTCATAGGCATCGACAACGCCAAGCCTGGGCTGCCGGGAACGCCCGCCGCCCGAAGCGCGAATTCGACCACCGAAGATGGCGTTAATGAGGAAGATGGCGAGTATCAGGACAAGCAGAGCCACCAGGGCCCCGGCCAGATAGGTCGCGTTCGTTCCGAACTTGTCGATCAATGCCTGCATCTGGTGGTCCTGACAGCCACGGGACTAGCCTGTGTATTGGCGTGTACGAAAGCACCATAACACGAGGATTCGGTCACGGCCGAACAAGGTAAATAAATGGTAAATGAGCGCATGGCCACCGCCGCATGCGCCGTGTCCACGGAGCTTGCGTCAGGGTCACCGGAACCGGTCTTTCCATTGGAAATACAAGCACACTTGCATTGCAATGCACCTGCTGAGGCCGCATCCTGCGCCAGATTCGCCGCGGTCCTCGCGGCGCCCCTCAGGACGAAGACATGAGCCAGCCGCCGAGCTCCGGCGCTTTCGACCGCACGGAAAGGACCGGCAGCCCGGCCCTCGTTCTCCTCTTTGCCGTGCTCTTTGTTGCGGCGGCCGCCTCATCCTCCTTCCTGCCGCAGGAATATTCAGGACGGCTGACCATCGGCCTCCTCGCCCTGCTGGCCATCGTCGGCGTGGTCTGCCTTTTCGCCTATGCGATTGGCTTCATTCAGTTTTCAGGCCAGACGACCCGTAATGACATTACGAAGCTCGTGGCCGACACGGGCCGTGAGGGCCTGATCGTCACAGAGGGCGAGACCCACGTGATCTATGCCAACGAGGCCTATATGGCGCTCGCGGGCGCAAAGGATCCCGCCAACCTGCGCACGGTGGAGCGTCTCTTCTCGGGCACCCCGGAAGTCAGTGAGGCCATCTACCGGCTGGCGCAGGCTGCCCGCGAGGGCAAGGGCGCCTCGGAAGAGCTTCGCCTCGCCCCGCCCCTGTCCGGCCAGGGGGAAGTCGGCTGGTATCGCATCCGCGTTCGCCCACTGGAACGCTTTGCCCAGAAGCGCGCCACGCTCTGGCAGGTCGCCGATGTCACCCGTGAGCGCGAAAGGCATGAGAACGTCTTCCAGGAGCTGCAGCACGCCATCGACTTTCTCGATCATGCGCCAGCCGGCTTCTTCTCGTCCGACTCGACGGGCGCCGTAACCTATCTCAACGCCACCCTGGCGGGTTGGCTGGACTATGACCTCGCGCAGGTTGGCTCAGGCGGTCTTGCGCTGTCGAACGTGGTAGCGGGCGACGGCGCAGCGCTGATCTCTGCCGTCAGCGGTGGGCCGGGTGATGTTCGCACCACCCAGTTCGACGTGGATCTCAAGCGCCGCAATGGCCAAAGCCTGCCGGTGCGCCTCATCCATCGCGTCGCCTTCGGGCAGGATGGTCATTCCGGCGCCTCACGCACCCTCGTGCTCAACCGCGCGCCGGGCGAAGAACCCGGCGAAAACCTGCGCGCAGCAGAAGTCCGGCTTGCGCGTTTCTTCAACCAGACGCCCATGGCAATCTCCGCCATGGACCGCGACGGGCGCATCACCCGTGCCAATCCGGCCTTTGCGCGCCTGTTCCCCGATGCGCTGAAGGCTCAACCCGACAATGGCAAGCGGCCCTTCTCCGCCAATGTCATCGAGCGCGACCGCCCTGCCCTCGACCTCGCCTTCTCGCAAGCAACGGCCGGCAAGACCGACATCGCACCCGTCGACGCTGAACTCGTTGGTGCTGCTGCACGCTCTGCTCGTTTCTTCGTCTCTCCGGCAGACGATGAGGGCGACGGCACCATCGCCACGCTCTTTGCGCTGGATACGAGTGAATTGCGCACGCTGGAAGAAAACTTTGCCCAGTCGCTGAAGATGAATGCCATCGGCCAGCTTGCCGGTGGCGTGGCCCATGATTTCAACAACGTCCTGACCGCCATCATCGGTTACTCTGATCTGCTGCTAGCCAATCACAGGCCAACCGATCCGTCCTTCCAGGACATCATGCAGATCAAGCAGAATGCGAACCGCGCGGCGGGCCTCGTGCGCCAGCTGCTCGCCTTCTCGCGCCGACAGACCCTGCGCCCGCAGGTACTCCAGCTAGGCGATACTCTGTCTGATTTGCAGATGCTGCTGCGCCGCCTCGTCGGCGAGAAGGTCGATGTCGATCTCAAGCACGGCCGCGACCTCTGGCTGGTCAAGGCAGACCTCAACCAGTTCGAACAGGTCATCGTCAATCTTGTGGTTAACGCGCGTGATGCCATGCCGGATGGCGGCGCCATCCATCTGCGCACGCTCAACGTCACGGCGGACGAATGCGCACGCTACAACGAGAAGATGCTGACCCCTGCTGACTATGTGGTCATCGAGGTTGAAGATTCCGGCACGGGCATTCCGCCCGACGTGATGGAAAAGATTTTCGAGCCCTTCTTCACGACAAAGGAAGTCGGCAAAGGCACGGGCCTTGGCCTCTCGATGGTCTATGGAATCATCAAGCAGACCGGCGGCTGGATCTTCTGCCACTCGACCGTGGGCCGTGGCACGACCTTCCGCATCTTCCTGCCGCGTCACATTCCGGACGAAAAGCCGGTCGAGGTGAAGGAAGAGGAAACCGCCAAGGCCCCCGCGGCGGACCTCACTGGCCACGGGACCGTACTGCTGGTAGAGGACGAGCTTGCCGTGCGCGCATTCGGGGCCCGCGCCCTGTCAGCCCGAGGCTACACCGTGCTGGAAGCAGGCTCGGGCCTTGAGGCACTTGAGGTCGTGGAGGCCGAGGATGGTGCCATCGATCTCATCGTCTCCGACGTGGTCATGCCCGAGATGGACGGACCCACCATGTTCGGAGAGCTGCGCAAGCGCGGCATCAAATGCAAGGTCATCTTTGTCTCCGGCTATGCAGAAGATGCCTTCGCGAAAAACCTGCCCGCGGGCGAAGAATTTGGCTTCCTGCCTAAGCCCTTTACCCTCAAGCAGCTCGTCGAGGCGGTGAAGGACAACATCGGCAAGTAGGCAGCAGGGGTGGAAGCGCTGGGGCCATTGTGCTTCACTGAGCGTCCCTGCCGCCTGTGAACCCTTGAGCCCCCATGCGCTTTTCCGGCACTGATTCCTATGTCGCCACAGACGACCTGAAGGTCGCGGTCAACGCGGCTATCGTGCTCGAGAGGCCGCTTCTGGTGAAGGGCGAGCCCGGCACCGGCAAGACGGTGCTGGCTGAAGAAATCGCCCGCGCGCTGAAGGCCCCGCTCATCACATGGCACGTGAAGTCGACCACCAAGGCACAGCAGGGCCTCTACGAATATGATGCCGTTTCGCGCCTGCGCGACAGCCAGCTTGGCGATCCACGCGTGTCGGACATTGGAAACTACATTCGCAAGGGCAAGCTTTGGGAATCCTTTACAGCCGATGAGCGCCCGGTGCTGCTGATCGACGAGATCGATAAGGCCGACATCGAATTCCCCAACGACCTGCTTCTCGAACTCGACCGAATGGAATTCCACGTCTATGAGACCGGCGAGACGATCCGCGCGGAAAAGCGGCCGGTGGTCATCATCACGTCGAACAATGAGAAGGAACTGCCCGACGCTTTTCTGCGTCGCTGTTTCTTCCATTACATCCGCTTCCCCGACAGGGATACGATGGAGCGGATCATCGAGGTGCATTATCCGGGCATCAAGCAGAAACTGGTCGAGCAAGCCCTGCGTATCTTCTTCGGAGTCCGTGACGTGCCGGGCCTGAAGAAGAAGCCTTCAACATCTGAGCTGCTCGATTGGCTCAAGCTGCTTCTCAACGAAGACATGACGCCGGAGATGCTGCGCGAGCGTGACCCGCGAAAGATCATCCCGCCGTTGCACGGAGCCCTGCTGAAGAACGAGCAGGACGTGCATCTGTTCGAGCGACTGGCATTTTTGAATCGTCGCGGCAGTTGAATTTAAATCTGACAGGCGGCTCTCACTCACGCCATCGGGAGACGGCTGGAGTAAGGGCCGAGAGACGAGCCTTGCCTGCCCAACGAGAGCCAAGCTGTCAGCCGGCATGTCAGCCAGGGATCGACAACTTGGAGCAACGAAAAATCAGGCCCGCGCTCTCTTCTGCTGCTAGAATGCATGCAGCATGAGCCACTCGCCAGCCCAGGATCCGAAAACTCAGGTGCCTCCTGACACCGCTCAGCCTGCCTCAGGCGGTTTTCTGCGCAGCCTCGGCCCAGGCCTCGTGACAGGCGCGGCAGATGACGATCCAAGTGGAATAGCCACCTACAGCCAGGTCGGTGCCCAGTTCGGCTATGGCCTTGCCTGGACCATGTTGTTCAGCTTCCCCCTGATGGCCGTGATCCAGGAGGTCAGCGCCCGCATAGGCTGCGTCACTGGTCAGGGCATCGCCCAGAACCTGCGCGAGCACTATCAACCCTGGCTGCTGCGCGCTGTCGTTGGGTTGTTGCTCATTGCCAACATCTTCAATCTCGGCGCCGATCTTGGTGCCATGGCTGCTGCGTTGAAGCTTCTTGTTGGTGGCCCGGAAGAACTTTATGTGGTCGGCTTTGCGACACTCTGCATTCTGTTAGAAACGTTCATGAGCTATGCCCGATATGCCTCCGTGCTGAAGTGGGCGACGATTTCACTCTTCGCCTATGTGGCGGTAGCCTTCGCCGCTCACGTGCCATGGAGCACTGCGCTGATGGGCACGCTGGTACCCCATCTCAGTTTTGACGCGACAAGCATGACCGCCCTCGTCGCAGTCCTCGGTACGACCATCAGCCCCTACCTCTTTTTCTGGCAGGCAGCGCAGGAAGTCGAGGAACTGCGCCGCCGCCACGTGAAGGCACTCTATGTCGCCCCTTCTGAAGCCGGCGTGGAATTCGCCCGCATCCGCAAGGACACGTGGTTCGGCATGGGCGTCTCGAATGCCATCGCACTCTTCATCATCTTCGCCACAGCCGCGACCCTTCATGCCCATGGTATTACTGAAATCCAGACCTCAGCCCAAGCGGCCGAAGCCCTGCGACCGATCGCCGGGCCCTTCACTTTCTATCTCTTCGCTGCCGGCATCATTGCAACAGGAATGCTCGCGGTTCCGGTGCTGGCCGGATCTGCCGCCTACGGAGTGAGTGAAGTTTTCGGCTGGGTCGAGGGGCTCAATCGACGACTTCAGGAGGCCCGCGCTTTCTATGCCACCATCGCACTGGCCACCTTTGCCGGAGTCGCGCTGAATTTCACCGGCATAGATCCCGTCAAGGCGCTCTACTGGAGTGCCGTGGTCAATGGCCTGCTGGCAGCACCGCTCATGGTTGTCATGATGCTCATTGCCACCAATCCTGTCATCATGGGAGAATTGACCTTGTCATCGGTCATGCGAATTCTGGGCTGGACGGCCACCGGTGCCATGGCTGCCGCTTCTGTAGCTTTTTTTCTGATCTGACGGATTGCACAATGCTTCGCCTGCTGCTGATGCGCCACGCAAAGACCGAAGTGTCCTCACCCGGTGGTGACCATGAACGCCAGCTTCTGGCGCGCGGTCGCACCGATGCGCAAAACATCGCGCGTGACATCCTTGCGCGCAGAGCAGTCCCCGACCTGATCCTGATTTCCACTGCGAAGCGAACGCAGGAGACCGCGCAGATTGTGGCGGGCGAACTGCCAACTTGCCCGGAAATTGTTATGGATAGGCGGCTTTATCTCGCTGATGCGGGCACGATCCTGCAGAAGATCCGCGACACTGATCCGCAGGTCAAAACTCTACTCGTCATTGCCCACAATCCTGGCATAGCTGAGCTCGCCAATCTTCTGGTGGTTAGCGGCGATAGCGAGAGCCGCAATCTGATGGCCCGTAAATATCCCACCGCAGCTCTCGCTGTGATCAGCCTTCCGGGTGATGTGTGGCAGGGAGCAAGCTTCCACGAGGGCAAGCTCGAGGCCTTTGTTACCGCCAAGTCACTGCGAACTTGAACAGCGAATGGCTCTTCAAGCCATTGAACCGTGAGATGGGTCCCTCAAGTCAAGTTGGCGGCTTTCTGGGTAATTTCCGAGTCTATCGCTGAAGGTCCGTGTCTCCCTATTTGGGCTCACAGCAAGAAGCCCAAACTTGGAGACCAAGATGCGCATGAATTCAATTTTCCCAATTCTGACGATCATTGCCGCTTCGACCATCGTGTTGAGCGCAGCACCTGCCTTCGCTGAAATGGTCGCGTACAAGGCTGATCTCAAGAGCAGCACTGAAGTACCTGCAAACGACAGCAAGGGAACCGGAATGCTCGATGCCACTTTGGACACGGCAACCAAGAAGCTTTCGTGGACAGTCACCTACTCCGGCTTGACCGGCGCAGTGACCGCTGCCCACTTTCACGGACCCGCGGATATGACTGCCACTGCTCCGCCTGTCGTTCCCCTGTCTGGAAGCTTCACAAGCCCAATCAAAGGCGACGTGATCCTCACCGAGGGTCAGACCACGGATCTGGTTGGTGGCAAGATGTACTTCAATGTCCATACGGCGGCTCACAAGGACGGCGAACTGCGCGGTCAGGTCGTCAAGAAATAGTCTTATCGCAAACTCACGACACTGACCTCGAAGGCTCATGTCCGACCACCTGTGTGGCCGCGGGCCCTCCAACAGCGAGACAAGCAATGAAAATTCGATTCATCGGACTCCTGGCAGCTGGCATCATGGCAATTTCTGCAATGGCAGCACCCACGCGCTCAGAGGCGCATCCCCTTTTGATCCCGATCATCATCGGCGCCGTGGTGGTTGGCGGTGCGCTTGCCGTGGGCGCAGCAAACGCAGCAAGCCATGATGACTATCGTCGCGGGTCTGTTTCGGTCGGGCCGGATCGCGAACTTGAGTGCCACATGATGCGGGTACGCTCATCTAACGGTCACATGCATCACCGTCAGGTTTGCAACTGAGCCAGACCGGCCAGATATGATGTCCAGTCGATAACCATGGCCCGGCGTTCCGACGCCGGGCCTTTCGTGATCTGCTTTTCGACCTAGATCCCCGCCCCACCCTTCCGCCGCAGCCTCTGCCTCCCTACATTGAGCTAGGACCTTACTGGGGCGTGCCGTGTCATCCCTGTCGAATATTGCCTTTGAAGCCGGTGTCGCCGCGAGAAGTCTGGTGGACTACGTTTCCGGTGGAAGTCTGCGCCTTGGCGTGACCGGTCTTTCGCGCGCCGGCAAGACTGTTTTCATCACCGCGCTCGTCCAGAACCTGCTGAAGCGCGGCCGCCTTCCTGTCTTCCGCGCCCAGGCGGAAGGGCGCCTGATCCGCGCCACCCTTGAAGCCCAGCCAGACGATGCCGTGCCGCGCTTTGCCTATGAAGATCATCTGGCAGCGCTCACCGGCGGGCATGATCCGGGCACACGCCACTGGCCGGAGTCGACCCGCCGCATCTCCGAATTGCGCCTCGTTCTAGAATTTGAACGCAAGGCCGGCTGGCGGCGCGGGCCTCAGACCCTTGCCATCGACATTGTCGATTATCCCGGCGAATGGCTGCTGGACCTACCCTTGCTGGCGAAGACCTACGCCGAATGGTCAAGAGAAACTCTGGAGGCTGCAGCCAGCGCTGCTCGTGCCCCGCTCGCTGCCGACTGGCGTGGCCTTCTGACGACACTCGATATCCAGGCTGCAGCTTCGGAAGACACCGCTCGACGCTGCGCCGATCTCTTCACAACCTATCTGCGCGCGGCACGCGCCGACCGCTATGCCCTGTCGACCCTGCCTCCCGGCCGCTTCCTGATGCCCGGCGATCTGGATGGCTCGCCCGCCCTCACTTTCTCGCCTCTGCCGGTGGACGGCGAGATCCAGCACGGTTCCCTTGCTGCCATGATGGAACGCCGCTACGAGGCCTATAAGACCCATGTGGTACGGCCCTTCTTCCGCGATCACTTTGCGCGCCTGGACCGCCAGATCGTCCTTGTAGATGCGCTGGCAGCACTAAACTCCGGCCCCGCCGCTGTGCGTGATCTCGAAACAGCACTCACGGATGTGCTGCTGGCTTTCCGCACAGGCAGGTCATCGCTGCTCTCGCAGATCTTTCGCCCGCGTGTTGATCGCATCCTGTTTGCAGCGACCAAGGCCGATCATCTCCATCACACCAGTCACGATCGACTCGAAGCGATCCTGCGCAATCTTGTCGCACGCGCGATCAATCGGGCGGAAGCTGGTGGAAGTGCCATCGACGTCATCGCCATGGCCGCCGTGCGTGCAACCCGCGAGGCGCGCGTCACACACGGGCGAGAAACACTCGATGCCATCATCGGTACGCCACTCGCAGGCGAAGAGGTCTCGGGTGAACTTTTTAATGGTTCGAGCGAAGCAGCCATCTTCCCCGGTGAACTCCCGGATGATCCGCGCGCCGTCTTCCGTGGTCAGGGCCTCGCCGTCCCAAGCGCTGAAGCCGCCTATCGTTTCGTGCGCTTCCGCCCGCCCGTGGCGACATTGGAAAAGGGCGAGATGCAGCCCCTGCCCCATATTCGCCTCGACCGTGCACTCGAATTCCTGCTGGGCGACAAGGTGAACTGATGACTGAGCCCGAAGCTCCCGATACACCGCGCGCAAAACCACGGGCATTCCGTCTTGATGACAGCATGGTGCTTGAAGACGGCACCCTCACGGGACACGATGCAAGCGGTCGCGTCACCATCGAGCAGACCAGCCATGCCTTCGAGGATGAAGGCCCAGCTGCTGTGCTTCCTGCAGACGAGCTGGCGGTCGAAGCCGCCCAGCGTCGTGGCATCTGGCCGAAGGGCTGGAGCTGGGGGTCGTTATTCTGGTCAGCGGCAGGGGCTTTTGTTTCCCTTGCGCTGGGTGTGTGGGTCGACAGCCTGATTGAGGGCTTCTTCGCACGCTCCGTCGCCTTGGGCTGGATCGGGATTGCGCTGCTGGCTATCCTTATCCTGTCAGTCGTCGCGCTTCTCACGCGCGAAGTCGTGAGTGTTTTCCGACAGCGCCATATCGCGCGGCTCCATGCAAATTTTGCAACCGCACGGCTTGCAGATGATCGCGATGCCTCGCGGCGGCTCACCAGTGAATTGATATCACTCTATGCAAACCGTCCAGAAACGGCGCTCGTACGCACCCATATCCTGACGCTCACGCGCGAGATCATCGATGGGCGCGATCTGTGCGACATCGCCGAGCGGGACCTCCTGGCGCCTCTTGATGAGACCGTTCGCCGCGAGATCGCCCATGCTGCGCGGCGGGTTTCTGTCGTCACCGCCATCAGCCCGCGCGCTCTCATTGACCTCCTTTTCGTTGCAGCACAGGCCATCCGCCTTATCCGTCGCATCGCCGAAATCTATGGCGGGCGTCCTGGATTTATCGGATTTATCCGTCTCGCCCGTTCGGTCGGCGCACATCTCGCCATCACAGGCGGCATGGCAGTGGGCGATAGTCTGATCCAGCAGGCACTGGGGCATGGCATCGCGGCGCGCATTTCTGCACGCCTTGGTGAAGGCGTTCTCAATGGCATGCTGACGGCGCGCGTCGGGCTGTCAGCCATGGCTGTGTGCAGGCCCATGCCCTTTGTGACGGAACGCTCGCCGCGGGTGAAGGATGTGGCGCCCTTCCTCTTCAGCGACGCGAAGGACTGAGCGCCTTGCGTCCGGTTGCAGGACCAAAGCGTGCGCGCACGGCTGCAAGCGCGGCAACGATGACGCCAACGCCAAAGACCCACCAGGCGGGCCGGATCGTGTAGCTGAAATCCAGGTTGGCATTCAGCACGCGCATCACATTCACGCCCGTTGAAATCTTGTAGTAGGCGGCCTCGGCAAGAGCCGTGGCGATGCCGCAGATCAGCGCCATGAGGCTGAGGTTCCAGAAGCCCGGTGTCGCACGTTTGCGCACCCAGCGAAATGTCATCAACAGTATGAAGAAGCCGCTCAGGAGCGAGGCCTCCGTGGCGTCAAGGCGAACTTCCATGAAATAATGCAGCAGGCTGGCGGCTGCGCCGAGATAGACCCAGGCATGCAGCCAGTTCCAGCGCTGCGCGCCAAGCCTTGCAATGCTCCAGTCATTCGAGGTGACGCCAAGCACGACCATGATGATCGTGCCGGCAAGCCCAACGGTCAGGAACGTCCGCAGGAACAGCTCGGTGAAGATCCGCATCCAGTCAAGGTGCAGGTCGAAGCACCAAAGCGCCAGATGGATCAGCGTGTAATAGAGCGCTGCAAGCCCCACCATGCGGCGCACCAGCACAAGCTTGTTCCAGCGCAGCACGTAGCGCAGCGGCGTCACCGCCAGCGATACGACCAGCATGCGGATCGACCAGTCGCCGCTTTCCTTGACGAGATCACCGATGGGCTTTGGTGACAGCCAGCCCATGCGCCACTCCAGCACCATCCACGCCGCCGGTGCGCAGAGTGCGAGAAGGATCACGAGCTTCAGCGGAACAAGACGCCCGGCGCGGTCGGACCAGGGCATCCAGGATGAAAGGGGAGAGGTTGCGGCAGTCTGCATGGCGTCACTCTAGACGGCAGCTTGTCGGCTGCAAGAGCAAGAGGGCGCGAACACCGATGCGTGATGTATTGATCGGTGTTGCGCTCAATGCTTCCGCGTCCTTCTCCCCGCGCGCGGGGAGAAGGTGAGGATGAGGGGCGATCGGGTCATTTCAATTCAAAAGGATGAGCTCAACGGCACAGGCCCTCACCCCAACCCTCTCCCGCAAGCGGGAGAGGGAGAAGCCGACTGCTTCGAAGCCTCAGGCGACGCCGAGCTTCTTCTGCAGGTTGGTTGAGGAGGTCGTGTACTGGAACACCACCTTCTTGTCCGGATAGACGTAGCGATTGACCTTCTGGGCTGCGAGCGCTGCCTCGTGGAAGCCCGAGAGAATGAGCTTCAGCTTGCCCGGATAGGTATTGATGTCGCCGATGGCAAAGATGCCCGGGACATTGGTCTCGAACTTCTCCGTATCGACCGGCACCAGCTGCTCATGCAGGTTGAGCCCCCAGCCCGCAATCGGGCCAAGCTTCATGGTCAAGCCGAAGAAGGGCATCAGGATATCGCAGTCGATGTCGATGACCGAGCCATCATTGGTCTTGGCCGACACAGCCGTGAGCTGGCCGTCATCGCCCTTGAGGCCGGAGATCTGGCCGATGATGAGATCCATCTGGCCGGACGCAACGAGTTCGCGCATGGCATTGACCGAATGGGGCGCCGCCCGGAAGTCATCGCGGCGATGCATCAGGACGATGCGCTTGGCGACCTTCTGCAGGTTGATGGTCCAATCGAGGGCTGAATCACCGCCGCCAACGATCAGCACCGTCTTGTCCCGGAAGTTCTCCATCTTGCGAACCGCATAGTGGACCGACTTGCCTTCATAGGTCTCGATACCGGCTACCGGCGGGCGCTTGGGCTGGAAGGATCCGCCACCTGCTGCCACGAGCACGGTCTTTGTCTCGAAGATGAGGCCACCATCAGTGGTCACGCGGAACAGCGGTGCCTCGGGCGTGCCCAGCACTTCGAGGCCTTCGACCTGCTCATTGTAATGGAACGTGGGATGGAAGGGCTCGATCTGCTTCAGCAGATTGTCCACGAGGCCCTGGCCGGTGACCAGCGGGAAACCGGGGATGTCGTAGATCGGCTTTTCCGGATAGAGCTCGGAACACTGGCCGCCCGCCTTGGGCAGGATGTCAATGACATGGGCCTTGATGTCGAGGAGCCCCAGCTCGAACACGGCGAACAGCCCGCAGGGGCCGGCCCCGACGATGACGGCATCGGTCTTGATGATCTCGCTCATGATGTCCTGTCCCGTGGCCCTGCGGCCAAATACGTGCCGCCGCCTGTGCCCCAAGGTCCGGCGACAAGCAACCAAGACATTGGGCAGAGCAACGACGAGCTGCCGCTTTCCTTAATTCACTTTCATGAAACGGGAAAGCGATTTAATCACAAGTATAACGTGTGATATTAGCCCTGCTGCTCAGGGGTGTTGACCACGAGGCCATCAATCTCGGCCTTCACCTTGATCTGGCAGGACAGGCGCGAATTGGGGCGCACGTCGAAGGCGAAGTCGAGCATATCCTCTTCCATCTGCTCAGCCTTTGGCAGCTTCTCGACCCAGGCATCGTCCACATAGACATGGCAGGTGGCGCAGGCGCAGGCGCCGCCGCATTCCGCCTCGATCCCGGGAACGCTGTTCTTGAGGGCGGTTTCCATGACGGTCGAGCCGTCTTCGGCCTCCACCGTGCGGGACGTTCCGGCGGCATCGATGAAAGTGATCTTCGTCATGGGCGGGCAACTCTGGAAAGGTCAGGGGATCGCGCGGACTGAACCGCGCGGCCCTCATACCTCAACTGAAGCCCCGATGGTAGTGCATCGCAGTGCAGAAAGCTCAGGCTTCAGCCAAAAGCCCGCCAATGGCTTGCCGCGCCTCAGCCACGGCGCGCGAAAGGTCCGCACAGGCCTCGGCGACTTTCCCCTCACTGGCCCCGGAATAGAGAACGGCCTCATAGGCCTCGGCCATGGCCGCAACCCGGCAGGCACCAACCGCCTTGGCAGAACCCTTGATCGTGTGGGCCAGATCCTTGCGCAGGCGTCGGTCAGGAGCGCCCGCCCCGGCTTCAATCTGGCGGAGGATAAGATCCGCCTGCCGGTCGAAGAGGGTCAAAAGCTCAGTTTCGAGAGAACGGTCTCCTAACGTCTGGTGCGCTAGGTGGACCAGATCCAGGGGGCGCAGCTCCCCGGGAGCTTCAATCTGCATGGTTTTCGGGGTTTTCAACAGGGCCTGGCTCGACATCGTCTGGGGTCCTCAACGGGAGACAATGCAATGATCGACTGCTGCTGGTTCACGGAGGACC
>CAISZN010000469.1 GCA_903889985.1 uncultured Hyphomicrobiales bacterium
AAAGCAGACAATCGCCATCCTCACGGACGGTGACTGTGTGGGCGTCCCACAACTTGTCGATGATGGTGCGGGGCGTTCCTGCCATGTTTGGCGGCCTCTGGATTGCAGGCGAGTTGTCTTATAACGTGTACAATTAACACGCATCCCAAGTGGGTTGGCAATGGCAGGAACCGAACTCTCGAAGACCCGGCAGGTCTATCTGGCCTTGCGCGACCGGATCGAAAGGGGCGTGTTTGCCCGTGAAGGCGGGTTGCCTGGTGAACAGGCTCTTGCAGCCGAACTCATGGTTTCCAGGGTCACACTTCGTCGGGCGTTGGCGGCTCTCGAGGATGAGGGACTGATCAGCCGCCGCCGTGGTGCCGGCACCTTCCTGACCGAACGCGGAAAGCCGCAGCCGATTGTGGTAGATATGGCCGATGTGATGCCTCAGCTCGTAGCAATGGGGCAAGCGACCGCAGTGAACCTGCTTGAATTCGACTATGTCGTCGCGCTCCCCAGCGTCAGCGAGGCGCTGCGTCTGGATGACAACGCTTTGGTGCAGCGCTCCGTTCGCTCGCGACGAATTGATGCAAAGCCATTTTCCTACCTCATCACCTGTGTCCCAGAACCCATCGGTCGTCTTTTTTCTCGTGAGGAGCTGGCCACTCAGCCATTGCTGTCACTGCTGGAACGGGCGGGTCATTTTGCAGATCACGCCAGCCAGGATATCTCCGCGGAGCTCGCCACGCCCGAGATTGCTCGTGTGCTCGAAGTGACCGTCGGAGCACCGCTGATCGCGTTGCAACGCGTGGTTTATGACAGGGCTGGTCGCGGGATCGAACATCTTCGCGCTCTCTATCGTCCGGACCGCTATGCCTTCCGCATGGAACTGGTCCGTCGCGGCTCTAACGCGCTGCGGCGCTGGGAGCCAGCTGGTCAGCAAATGCACATGATGGAGGCAGCTTCGTGACGCTGCGTAATAGGTTAGGCCGCAAGCCGATCGTCATTGCACCTGGTGTCTATGACGCGCTCACCGCTTCAATTGCTACCCAAGTGGGTTTTGAGGCTCTTTATGTATCTGGCGCAGCGATCGCATATACCAAGCTGGGAGCACCGGACATCGGCCTAGTTTCGATGAGCGAGGTTGCCGATGTGATTTCTCATATACGCGAGCGCGTTGAGACTCCACTGATTGCTGACGCCGACACTGGTTATGGAAATGCGCTTAATGTCGAGCGTACAGTCAAGCTTTTCGAGCGGTCGGGAGCAAATGCGATCCAGATCGAGGATCAGGTGCTGCCGAAGCGCTGCGGGCATCTCGCTGATAAGAACCTTATCCCCCAGCTCGAAATGGTCGGAAAAATCCACGCAGCTGTGGACAGCCGACGTTCGCAGAAGACGCTCATCGTGGCGCGCACTGATGCTGTAGCGGTGGAGGGATTCGAAGCCGCGATCGAGCGCGCAAATGCCTACTCCCAAGCAGGAGCAGACATGCTTTTCGTGGAGGCTCCATCCAGCCGCAACGATCTGGCCCGTATATGCCAGTCTCTTGCCGGCGGGTTACCCCTCATGGCCAATATGGTCGAAGGTGGACAGACGCCGATCTTGCCTGCGCAGGAGCTCGAGAGCCTGGGCTTTGCCTTGGTGATCTTTCCGGGGGGTATCGTGCGGGCGCTCACCCATGCTGCGAGGGCATTTTACAATACGCTGACAAATGACGGCACTACGGATGCTTCACGTGACAGCATGCTCGACTTCGAAGCCCTGAACGGACTTCTGGGGACAGGAGAGTATTTAGCTCGTGGGAAACGCTATGAGGGTGGCGGACGATGATCAGCGCCGCGTCGTCGTTACAACGCAAGGCCCTTTTGCTCTGCGACCTGCAGAATGATTTCATCCATCCCAAGGGCGCATATGCTCGTGGTGGACAAACGTCTCCTGAAATTGCCGCTTTGCCGAAGCGACTTGCACCACTGGCTGCTGCATTTCGGTCAGGTGGCGGAATAGTCGGCGCAACCATGTTTACGATTGTTCCGGGGCGACTTGGTGAGCCAATCATTTCGGAGCATCTGAAGGCATTGCGGCCCTTTCTAGGCCGCGGTGACTTTGCACCGGGATCGTGGGGTCAACTTGTCGTCGACGACTTGAGACCGGTAGACTTCGAGGTCGAGAAGGTCGCCTATTCTGCCTTTCACATGAGTCGTCTTGAATGGGTTCTGCGGAAGTTCAATATCGAACATCTTATAGTTGCAGGTATCGTCACGAACGGCGGCGTGGCATCGACCGTGCGTGATGCACATGTTCGCGAATTCGAGGTAACAGTGCTCTCAGATGGCTGTGCTGCCTTTTCGGAAGACGTCCACAAAGAAGCTATCGAGGGCCTGCGTCCGGTTGCGCGGATCAGAACAGTCAGAGATTGTCTCGCCGCACTGAGTTAAATCAAGACCTATATACTCTTTCAATCCGCCTTGATTAATTTGGCCATTCGTTCAGCTGATCGGTAATCACGGAACATGTCCAGCCCGATGGCGATTAAATCATCTGCACGATCCGCCTCGCCGAACCACTCAAGTGCCTTGCGATACTTTGCGTGTAGCTGTCCGTCGTTCATGCGGTTACCAGGAGAGCCGATCGAGTCGCGGATGCGACTTCGGACGACGCCTGAAGACGATTGAGCCTCGATCTCAGTCGCCCAGATCTCCGGAAATTCGAGATCAAGTTCTTCATCTCCGATAATTACGACTTTTGCTGCAAATTCTGCAATATCGGGATTGTTGAGGATCTCACGACGTTCTACATCATAAAGCGATTGAGGAGCCAAGGCTGCTGTTGCAATCTGCGTCGCCGCACTAACGAAAGCTGTCCCCCGAGCGTGGGGATCAAGCTGCAGGCTGATCATTCCCTTGTGAGAAGTTGGCACGCGAACACAGATTTTTTGGATGGATTTGGGATCGAAGCCCTTGGCGACAAGGTCCAGCATGGCTTCGGCACCGCCAAGGGACTGGCGTGCGGTCGAATAAGGCTTCAAAGACAGTTCCGGAAAGACGCTGGAATGGCCTAGGTCTTTCGTAAGCTCAGTCTCGGCGAAGGCTAGGCCCATTGTGGTTCCAATCCATTCGCCATCAAGCACATTTTCAACGCTTGTAAAGCCGTGACGGGCCGCCTGTGCCATACGAAGTCCACTGGCGACGGAGTTGGCGAGAACGATCCAGCGTCCCGAGGGCTCACGAATAAAGCGCCCGCCACGACCTGCGCTGGTCAGGATGGCCAGAGACAATGCCTGTTCGGTCTGCTCGAGCGTGAGGCCGAGAATGCGAGACGCGGTCGCAGCCGCACCCAGCGTTCCACCCGAGCGCGTTGGCCAAAACCCTTGAAAAAGGGCTTTTGCACCGTTCATCGCTTTGCCAAAGCGGACCAGCAGTTCTGTCCCGACATAGATTGCATTCTCGAGCTCCCGAGGGTCTTGCCCTGCTTGATAAAGAGAGAATGCAACAGGGACGGAAATCGAGCTGGGGGTCGATGTGGCGCCTGTATGGATGTCATCCATTTCCGTCAGCCGAATGATACCCGAAAGCCCGGCGATGCCTTCCATGTCGCCATGAAATATCTGCCCGATCCTCTTGCCCTCTTCCGTGAGACCGCCAAGAATTCGGGCTCCTGCAATGTCCGTGGCATGACGACGCAAGATTTCACGATCGAGATCCGGAAGCTTCGAAGCGTCTGCTGTGGTAACAAATTCGGCCAAAGTGCGGACCAGCGTCATCTCTGTCTCTCTGTTATCGACTAATTTCTCCACCGAATGTGCACAGTTCGCCTCTGCACGGAGCGAATTTATCACAGATCGCGGGATGGAGAAGTGCCACGTAGGGGTGGCCCGAAGGCCTCGACATTACAATCCCAATGGTTAAGTTACGACGTAACAAAGACAAAGGACCGTTGAGGGCCATGTATGTTGCGGCCCTTTATTCTGCTGGGCCTCATAGATCCATTTCGCAATCCGGGGAGGAAGCATGGACGATCTGAAACTTTCGCTGGCTTGCGGGGACTACGAGCTCACCCGTCCGTTGACGGAGGGACATATCAAGGCTGAAGGCATTACGTTGATACCAGACACACGATATGGCGCCAAGGAACGCCATTGGGCGATGGCAAAACACAATGCCTATGATATCTGTGAATTCAATGCTCCTGCCTATTTCATGGCCCGGGATCGTGGCTTCAACTGGACTGCGTTGCCGGTCTTTGCCCATCGTCGATTTCGCCATGGCTTCATTTTCATCAATCCAAAAAGCGGCATCCGCCAACCTAAGGACCTGATCGGAAAGCGCATTGGTGGTACGAATTTTCAGCCGGCTGGCAACGTGTTCATGCGTGGTGTTCTGGAGGAGGAGTATGGTGTTCCTCACGATTCAATTCATTGGTTCACAGAGCGCGGGGAGGATATCGACTTCGAACCGCACCGTGGGCTCAAAATCACTCGGATCCGGGACGATCAAAGTCTTGATGAACTGTTACTTGATGGTGAGATCGACGCACGCCTTGAGCCAGAATATCCCGAACCATTCCTGAGAGGTGATCCACGCTGCGTGCAGCTTTTCCCTGATGTGAAGTCGGTTGAAGTTGACTATTTCAAGCGGACTGGGATTTTCCCCATTATGCATGTCATGGTGGTCAGGCGTGAAATCGTCGATCAGAATCCTTGGGTCGTGAAAAGCCTCATTGAAGCCTTTGACAGGGCCAAGTCCATTGCAATGAGGCGGGTAGATAATCCTCGTGTGAATCCACTCGCGTTCTGGTCACATGCGTGGTTTGAGCAGCAGCACCTGATGGGACCTGACCCATGGAAATACGGACTTGGACCGGAAAATCGTAAGAGCCTCGAGAAGTCCATAGATTACACCCGGTTACAGGGGCTGATCAGCCGAAGCTGGTCGATTGATGAACTTTTTAGTGTTTGAGGATGATATGCACGACCTTAAGGATCGTCTTGCTTCGGTTATCGATATGTTGCGCCTCCGCAAAATTGATCAGCTTCTGCTGTTCGGCAACGGACATCACATGATCGATCTGGATAATCCGGTGGCGCACATGACCGGGTATCGGTCTGTAGGTCCAGCTGCACTGAGAATTGATGCAGATGGAGGCTGCTGTCTTCTAACCTCGGCTGATGAAGAGGTCGCGGTTCAGGATCTTCGGATTAGTGTGCAACTTTCCAGTAATTTATGCCGAGATCTTCCATCCTTCGTGCAGCCCGCTGCGGGTGCAATGGTCGGATTTGGAAGTCTACCGAGGGTCCTGGCACAAACTATTTCTCGGCTGTCTAAGCTTCCTAGAATCGATGATGATTATCGGCACGCGACTGCCATCAAGACGGATTCTGAGCTCGCTGCTGCGCGTCGCGCAACAGAGATTGCCGAAGATGGCTATCTTTACCTACTCGACATCGCCAAGCCCGGGATGCGCGAGTGCGATCTTGCGATTGAAATCAATCATTACATGCGATCAAAAGGAGCCAACGATTCCTTCCTTATGCTCAATTGCGGACCTTTTCAGGATGCAGTGATGCCATCCAGCGAAAGACCGATCGCGGCTGGAGATCTTTTGCTGTGCGAACTCTCGCCGAGTGTTGATGGGCAATTCACTCAGATTTGCCGAACTGTATCGATTGGTCCTGCCAGGTCTGTCGTTGAAGAAAAATATCCATTACTCGTTTCCGCCATGTTCAATGGTATTCATCAGGTTAAGAGCGGGACAAGAATTGGGGATGTATGTCTGGCAATTGATGATCACCTTTCAGCACAAGGCTATGCAAAATTTTCGCGGCCGCCGTTCATTCGAAGGCGAGGGCATGGCCTTGGGTGCGGTTCAACAGCACCAGGTGATGTATCAGTCGATAATGATACGCTTCTGAAGTCTGGCATGCTGTTCATGGTCCATCCAAATCAGTTTCTTCCAGAGACCGGCTACATGATGTGCGGGGAGCCTGTGGTCTGTACGAGTGTTGGATTTTTCGTCCTCAGTTCGCAGTCAGCGGTGCTCGCCCAGACAAGGATCTGAACGTCATGCAGATGCCGTCGATTTCGCTTCCGACTGGTCCTTATGATTGGCATGAAAACACCTTCCCACGCGAAATCTTCGAGAAGAGATTGGCTGTCTTGCGATCAAACATGGAGAAGCGGGGACATACCCATGTGATCGTCTATGGGAACTCTTTTGATCACGAGGCGCTGCTCTGGTTTACCAATTTCACGCCGAAACTCGGTTCAGCGCTCCTTCTTGTCGGAAGAACTGAAGGGCCAAAACTTTTGTTTTCCGGAAGCCCTGGAATGAGGCAATCCGCAGAGCGGATGACCTGGGTCTCGGATGTCGTAGCCCTTCGCGGTCTTGCAAAAGACGTGACGACATGGATTGAACCAGCCAGGGATCTACACATGGGTTTGATTTGTGGATCAGCCATTCTTGAAGACGACTTCAACGAAATCCAGCGTGCTGCCGGAGGGAAGCTGACAAACCTTGACCATATCCCCGATGAAGACGCTGTTATCGAAGGTGTGAGGCGGAGTTCCTTGCTGTTGCAAAAGATAGCTGATTTTCTGTTCGCCACCGCACGTCCGGGATCGAGCACACGGGCGCTGGTCCTTGATGCCGAAAAGCTGGCTTATGAATCCGGGGCGCAGGATGTCCGGATTCGCATTGCGCGCGGGTCCTGGGGGCAGCCGGTCACGCTACCAGACGAGTTTTCGATCCTTCCAGAAGCAACGCCTGTAGCTTTGGCTGTCCGCTATCATGGCTGGTGGGCTTACGGCGACTTCCTGATTGCCGGCACTGCGCCCAAAGAAGCGCAGATTGTTGCACGCTTGCTTGAGAATGGCGGTGAATTGCTAAGCTATGCCAATCGGGTCGCGTTTCCTCAACCTCAGAAATTGGCTGAGGGCTTGGTCCAGACGGTCGTCGAAAAGCGATGCCGGTGGTCGGGTTTGTGCGTTGTCAGAGGTGGCCATCGAGATTGGCTATTTCGTCCTCCGGGCGTGTCATCAGCCTCTCAGTATTTCGATTAGATTCTGAATCATGGAGTTGGGGTTCGGTTGATAAATGCACCTTATCTCTAACGGTGAGAGCGGTGTTTTCAAATCCAGCGGTACGATGGTGCCCGCGCTAAGTTCAGCTTCGCTGGTGCATGCTGGCAAGCACGCAATGTAGTTTCCATGTCGTAATGCCTCCTTGATCGACTGAGATTCCTGAAATTCCAATGCTATATCTGGGTCAGAAACGTCGATCATCCGCAACGCTCTTTCGGTCATTTGGAAATAGCGTGACTGCTTCAATCCACTTACAAATGCCTGCTTTCGTAAATCATATGAGGTAAGTTTTTCCTTCTGTGAAAGTGGATGTGACTTCGCTGCAAGGAGGTTTAGTGGTTCCAGCGCGATGATCTCAGAACTTAAGCCCTGGATGGTGCCTGAAGTTAGGAGTACGCCAATCTGCGCAATACCGCTTTCCACTAGAGCAAGGACGTCTTCAATCGTCCCAATTCGAGTGACTATTCGAGATCGCATGTGCTTTCTAGAAAAACGGCTCAGGAAGGGCGTTAGAAACGACGCTGCAAGGTCTCGGTGAGCCGCAATAACAATTTCTCCGATTTGCTTGGCCTTCAAATCCGCTAGCCGTTGGCCGGTCTCCTGGCTCAACCGAATGATTTCGCCCGCCATCGCATAAACGAGTTTTCCAGCGTCCGTAAGTTGTGGTCGTGCACCCCTATGACGTTTCAAAAGGGCCTGGCCTGCTTGCCGCTCCAATGCCTTAACGTGAGCACCGGCAGAGGGCTGCGCAATTCCCAACTGATGCGCGGCAGCGTTGAAGCCGCCGAGATCAACCACGGTCCTGAACACCAGTAATCGCCTCGGGCTTGCTTCAATCATGGTCTCGTCCCCCCATCTTAGCAGATCATATAGTCTATCAGCTATAAGATGTTAGCCAACAACCCCATTGATCTCGTCGTTCAGCAATATCACCCTGAGACAACAAGAGCCCGGATTGGGGGCGTTTCAGGGGAGATGCCGGCATGATCGTGGTCGCAATCGACATTGGCGGTACCTTTACTGATCTGATCGCCTTCGATACGGAGGCGGGACGCTTCTTACAGGCCAAATGCCTGACGACACCCGGCAACCTGGTACAGGGCATCATTGATTGCCTCAACAAGAGTGGAATCATAATTGGTGAAATCTCTGAACTCATTCATGGATCCACCACTGCCATCAACACGTTGATTGAGCGAAAAGGTGCCAAGACTGGCTTGATCGTGACCCGAGGTACTCGCGATGTCTATGCCATTGGCCGAGGCAACCGGCCGGAAGCCTATAACCTGTTCTTCAGGCGACACCGGCCACTTGTTCCGCGTTCGTTGACACGAGAAATCAAGGGACGCTTGCTGGCGTCTGGGGATCAATACGAGCCACTTGACGCTGAGTCGATCAACGAGGCCATTTCACATTTGAAGGCAGGCGGATGCGAGGCCGTGGCGGTCTGCTTGCTCCATTCATATATCAACCCCGAACATGAAAAGAATGTAGGCGCAGCTATTTCTGCCCAAATGCCGAATGCGTACTTGTCACTCTCGCATGAAATTCTGCGCGAATATCGCGAGTATGAGCGCATGTCGACAACCGTCGTGAATGCTTATATCGGTCCGACTGTTGGGGGATATGTTTCGAGTTTAGAAAGCAGTCTCTCGAAGACGGGATTTGAGGGAAACCTCTCGATCATGCGCTCAAACGGCGGCGTGATGACGCCCGCGGTTGCAACATGTCGTCCGGTCGCGATGATGGAATCCGGACCGGTTGGTGGCATCATAGCTTGTGCAAGTTTCGGAAAAAGTCTTGCCCTCAATGACGTGATTTCCTTTGATATGGGAGGAACCACTGCGAAAGCCAGTCTGATCAAGGATGGCGAGCCGACGCTTGCTCCGGGCTATTACGTCGGGGGCTACGCCAGTGGCGATCCGGTAATGCTACCGATGATAGATGTGGTCGAAGTGGGTGCGGGTGGTGGTTCGATCGCCTGGATTGACGAAATCGGTGCACTTAAAGTTGGTCCAACCAGTGCTGGAGCTGCTCCGGGCCCCATTTGTTATCGGAACGGCGGTGTGGAGCCCACGATAACCGATGCAAATATCGTTCTGGGTAGGCTTGATCCCGAGAATTTCCTTGGCGGAACCATGCAGTTGGATGCCGAGGGTGCCCGAAAGGGCATTGAGCAGATTATTGCAAGACCGCTTGGCATGGATGTCATTGCGGCAGCAAAGGCAATCATCGACATTGCAGTTTCAAAAATGTCGCTCGCAGTTCGCGAAGTCTCTGTGGAAAAGGGTTATGATCCTCGTGATTTTGCGCTCTTTGCATCAGGCGGCGCTGGGCCGTTGCATGTGCTGGCTATCGCACGCGAGCTATACATACCTAAAGTCATCATCCCCTTGTTTCCTTCTCACTTCTCGGCACTTGGAATGCTACTAGCAGACGAGCGCCATGACTTCGTTAGAACATTCTATTCTGACCTCGATGACATGAGCTTCCAACGACTCATGGAGGTAAAGACTGAGATGGCTTCGGAGGCTACTGGAAGCCTTAGGATGGCAGCAAATTCCGATGTCCATGTTCATCTCGATATCCGATATATTGGACAGGAGTTTACCTTAGCCGTTCCGGTGGATGACGAAGCCCTTAAGCGCGGAGATCGGAATACGATACGACGCTCGTTTGATGCCCTTTATGAACATCGCTATCAGCATTCGTCCCCTGAAGAACCGGTTGAGGTCGTCAATGTCAGGGTAGCAGCGATTGGCAAGAAGGCTCCACTTGTCTTCCCCAGAGTTTGCTCTGGGATAGAGGCGAAACCTTTGCATTTTCGCCGCGTTTATCTGGATCATGCGAGAACACCAGCTTTGTGTCCGGTTTATGAGCGAGAAGATCTTCTTGCTGGCATGACCCTCAAGGGGCCCGCGATTATACAAGAGCACGGTACAACGACGGTTCTATTCAACGACGATCTATGCACAGTCGCAGACACAGGCGAACTGATCATCAGCGTTGGAGGTTTGTCATGAATGATGTCAAGCTAGATCATGTCACCCTAGAGGTAATTCGTAACGCCTTGCCTGCTGTAGCAAACGAGATGGCGGCTGATCTTCAGAGAACTTCATATAATATGATGATTTATGAGGTCCGTGATTTTTGTACGGCACTCTTGGCGCCAAATGGAGATTTGGTAAGTCAAAATGTAGGTGGCGTATCTCACTTCGTCGCGGACCTTGGAATTATCATAACTGATGGCATGAAGCGCTACGGCTCTGATGGGTTTAAACCTGGGGATGTGGTCATCACAAATCACCAGGCCGTCGCAGGACAGCACCTGAATAACATTGTTATCTACATGCCCTATTTTTTCCAGGGTGAACTCATTATGTTCACCATGGTACGGGCGCACTGGATTGATATCGGCGGCATGAGCACGGGGTTCGGGGCGGGGCCTACTGTCGCTGATCCTTGGCAGGAAGGACTTCAGCTCGACCAGATCAAGATATACGAAGAGGGTAAGCTCGACGAAAAGATTTTCCGTCTGTTGAAAGATAATATCCGCTTCCCCGAATCGTCATTGGGCGACATGAAATCACAGATGGCAGCCTGCCGACTTGGCACGCGTCGGCTAGACGAGATCTTTACAAAATACGGGAAAGACACAATTTTGGCCGGGATCTCAAAAATTTTTGATGAGTCCGAACAGAAGTGCCGCAACATTGTCTTGACGCTTCCTGACGGGGTTTACGAAGCTTCGAGTGCACTCGATGATGATGGATTGATTATAGATGAACCTGTCAAGGTTCACGCCAAGGTGACGATCAATCGAGGAAACATGACGATCGATCTCTCCGGTTGCTCGGGAGAACGAAAAGCTGCAATTAATTCACGTACCTTGGCGGGAGCTCGTGTCGCTTATAAGGCACTAACCGCGCCGCTGGAACCTGTGAATGAAGGCTCGTTCCGTGCTTTGGACGTGATCATTCCCGAGGGGAACATCATGATGGCTCGGTTTCCTGCTCCAATGTCAGGATGGAGCGCCGTCATTCCAACGGTTGTAGATACCATCGTAGCCGCGTTAGCTCCGGCAATGCCGGAACGCGTACCCGCAGGACACCATGGCCTGCTTGGTGGCGCAGTGGTTTTCTTTGGATCTCATCCAAAGACTGGAAAGCGCTTCGTTGTGCAAAGCCTGGAGGGTGGCGGTTGGGGAGGTCGTCCAAATGAGGACGGGGTGTCCGGGACCGTATCGGTATGCCAGGGGGACGTGCGAAATGGTTCCATAGAAGGAATAGAGCTCAAATGTCCGGTTCTGATTGAAGATCGAGCCATGCGCCCCGATTCTTGCGGGGCGGGGAAATATCGCGGGGGACTCGGTCTTGACGTCAGGGTCAGGAACCTTGTCGAAGGACGATGGAACTTTGAACATACCAAGCGCCAGAATTGCCCTCCTGCCGGGCTTTGGGGTGGGAAGTCAGGAGATTTCGGGGGGTATTTGTTGAAATTACCTGGCGAGGAAGAGTTCAAGCTCATGCGAGGTGCACACGTTTCAGTTCAATCTGGGTCTGAAGCAATCGTGCGAACTGGAGGAGGAGGTGGCTGGGGGAATCCTCTCGAACGGGACCCCAACTCCGTTCGATCCGACGTAATTGAAGAATTGATTTCGCGGAATTCCGCATTGAATGATTACGGCGTGGTTTTGACGGATGCGCTAGAGCTGGATTTAGTTCAAACACAAAAAAAGCGAGATGCGATGCAGGTAAACAATGATCAAAGTGCGATCTTGGCCTGATGACATAAGACGCAACCTGCTAGCACAATGCCGACAACATCTCGGCGCGTCGATGGATGCCAGAAGCGTCCTCTGACAGAACGTTTCTTCTTATCGTCCTACCCAAATATGAAACTGCAGGACGAGGTCTTTCGAGATGTATCAGCAATGGGGCCGGACTGTGGTCTCTCCGAATGCGTCGTTTGCGTGAGAGATTGACAGAAAGTTGAACAAAAACCATCCTAGAACGTCCGATAAGAAGCCGTAAGCCTGAGGGAGGGATGATGATTACTCGCAGACAATTCCAGACAGGAATTCTCGGAGCCGGGACGGCCTTCGCAGTTGCCGATCGGGCAAAAAGTGAGTCGGCCCGTCGCCCACGAGAGATTGTTGATGCTCAAGTACATATGTGGCTGGCAAACACGCCAGATCGCCCGTGGACGCCTGGATCGCAAGCACAGTTACCTGAGCCCATGACGATCGAGCGACTTGTCCCGATGATGGATGCGGCTGGCGTCGATAGGGTATTAATCGTTCCACCTACCCTGGAGGGGATACGATACGACTATGGTCAAGAAGCTGCCAGACGGTATCCAGGACGTTTTGCAACAATGGCGCGGGTTAATTTGGATAGCGCAACTGAGGCAGACAGAATTAGATCATTGCGGCAGAAGCCAGCCGTCATGGGTATTCGCATGTATTTTCAGCCGGCACAGGCCAAATGGCTGACAGACGGCACAGCTGATTGGTTCTGGCCTGTTGCTGAAAGTGCCGGCTTACCGGTGATGTTCTTAACGGTAGGTCAGACACCTTTGTTCGCTTCCATTGCGGAGAGGCATCCACAATTGAGGTTGATCGTTGACCATATGGGGTTAACCGATGCGGCATTGAAAGACAATTCAATTGCAGATCGTGTGAGAGAAGTGTTGGCTTTGTCAAAATTTCAAAACGTGTCCGTTAAACTCTCATCTGCTCCGCTGTTTTCCTCGCAAAGCTATCCGTGGCGAGATATGAATGATCATATCCACGCGCTTTTCGATACATATGGGCCTCATCGGTGTCACTGGGGTACGGACCTGACCAACACCTTCAACAAGGGCCCTTATCGCGAACGGATAACGCATTTTACGGGAGAGTTGAGTTTCATGAGTGAAGATGACAAGGATTTGGTGATGGGCAAAAGCCTGATGGAGATTTTGCGCTGGTCGTGAAAGTTTTGACTTCTCGGTCGAACGTAGCATCAATCCGCTTATGTTCGTTGGATCAGATATAGCCTTTTTGGTTCTGGTCATGTGATTTAACCTCAGCCTGAATACAGAGCCTGCGAATTTCAACGAAAAGGTGTTCATGGCTGATGCCGCTGATGAGAAAAGGATTGCCGTCACCCTTTCTCAGGCGGATCTATACTTGGGTCATGAGACAACACAATTCTAGTTGTGTATCGGATAAAGCCTATGCTGGGTTTCATTTGCAAAAGGCCCATTCTGCTTCGACCGACGTCTAGTTGTTACTTCAAGGTTCGTGTTTTCAGAATGGACATGAATCCATCTTTTCGCTTAACGTCTATGATGCAAACTCAAAATAGGTGAAGGTATGCCAGACGTCGAGGGAAAACACACAATGAATGTGATCTGCGCAGGTGGGTTCAAGTCGTCTATGCAGAAGATAGCACCAATATTTGACTCGAAATTCGGATTGACCCTAGATATTTGCTATGGGACGCCAGCCGACACTCGGGCGCTTGTTACAGCTGGCTCTGGTTTTGATGTTGCTGTCGTGACCGAAGGTAGCTTGAACGAAGCTGCCCTGGAAAATATCGATTCGGAATCCCGGTTTTTGATTGCAAAGAGTCCTGTCGGCATGGGTCTCCGTTCCGGATTGTCCCCGCATTCTGTGGCTGATTTGGAGTCGTTTCTTGAATTGGTTCGCAAGCTCGATACCATTGGTTTATCTGATCCAAAGGCAGGAACGAACCTTGGAAATGATATTATTGCGGCGGCTGAACGTTTGGGTTTTGGTAATGAAGTGCGGCAACGAGCTGTCTTCATCATGGGGCCTGGATCTGTCGTTTCTGCAGCGGTAGGTAAAGGGACTCCGGACGCTGTCATTACCCTTCAAAGCGAAATCATTAATGTTGAAGGTGTTCAGTTTCTTGGAGCAATCCCTGAAGAAATGGGTTTGGGCACACCGTTTGTTGCGGGTAGACTAATCAAGTCAGCTTCCCTCAATGCAGCGACCTTGTTTCTTGGATTCTTGAAATCAGAAGAAGCGCGTCAGTGTATGATCAGCAGCGGGTTGACTGTCTTCTGACAAGCAGAAAATGTTGCGAAACAGCATTTTTTGCTTGCTTGTATCTCATTATAATTCCAGTCGCAGACAAGGCCAGAACCTGGGCGGTCGCCAGATAAACCTGAGTGTCCTGCCTGCTAACGTTTGGTATAATGAGCTGTAGCCTTGAGTTGGAATTCAATTTTCTCGAGGTGATAAGTCAGTGGAGGGAACATGAAGGTTCTTCAGCGCAAGACGGCTGCAGATTTTGATCAGCGGCTTCTCGATCTTTATGACGAGTATTGTCACGGCCTGATTGATCGACGTGAGTTTGCTTCTGGGGTGAGTAAATTCGCCGTTGCTGGCGTTAGCACCGGAGCTCTCATCGAGATGCTATTGCCAAATTATGCCCTGGCTGAGCAAATCAAGCCCGATGACCCCCGTATCAAGGTTGAAAA
>CAISZN010000470.1 GCA_903889985.1 uncultured Hyphomicrobiales bacterium
GATCTGCGAATAGTCCTCGTCGCTGGTGCGCGCACCCAGCACGTCGAGGCCGGGGCCCACGCGGCCGTCGAAGAAGGGGATCATGCCGCCCATGTGGTGGGTGATGATGTTGATGTCGGGATGGCGGTCGAAGAGGCCATCGAAGACGAGGCGCGTCATGGCGACGGAGGTGTCATAGGGCCAGCCGAAGCACCACCACATCTCGAAGCGTGACTTCTCCTCGCTCGCATAGTCGCGCACGCCGGCGGTGCGGGTGGGATGCAGCCAGATCGGGCGATCCCACTGCGCCATGGCGGCGAAGAAGGGGCGGAAGCGCGGATCGTCCAGCGGCAGGCCTGCAACGTGGTTGTAGATCAGCACGCCCTTGGCGCCGAGCTGGTGGATGGCGCGGTCGGCTTCCGCAATGGCGGCGTCCACGTCACCCAGATGCACGGCGGCGGCAAAGCCCACGAAGCGGTCAGGATATTTGCGGCAAAGCTCGGCCAGCTCGTCATTGGCGATGCGCGACAGCTCGCGGCCGGTCTCGGCTGTGCCGATCTCCTCGAGCGAGGGGTTGGGCAGGGAGAGCACCTGCCTGTAGTCGGGCACCGTATCCATGTCGCGGAAGCGTGCGTCGAGGTCGGCAATGGGCTTCACGTTGAGCAGGCGCGTGACGATGTTGCCGAGCTTGGGCGCCAGCGTGACCATCCGGTCGAGGAAGGTCTTCGGGGCGATATGCGTGTAGATGTCGATGATCATCAGAAGAGGTCCTTGAAGACTTGCATCCAGCGGGGCAGGGCATCCATGGCCTCTGCGGGCGTGAGAAAGACGGTGCGATGGGCGCCGGGCCGGAAATCCGGATCGATGGGCAGCACGGCGGGATTGGCGGGCGAATAGAAGGCGTCACGATAGATCGCCTGACCGGCCGGCGACACGAGATATTCGAGCAGGAGCTTGGCTGCATTGGGATGGGGCGCACCCTGCGTGATGCCGGTGGTCGACACAACCGCCGACATGGCCGGCTGCATGGGAATCCATTTGATCGGTGCACCCTTGCCAGCGCTGCCGTTGGCATGTTCGGGAAAAATCTGCAGGGCGACCGCATATTCACCCGCGATGGTCTGGTCGAGCACCACGCGCGCAGCGGCCTGCACGCCGGCGATCTTCTGGGCGGACAGTTTTCTGAGATAGGCCATGCCCTTGTCTTCGCCCAGCTCCTTCAGCACGAGGCCGATGAACCCCGCACCGGCCGAGATGGAGACCGTGTTGCCCCAGACGATTTGTCCCTTCAGGGCAGGATTGAGCAAATCGTTCCAGCTGCGCGGTTCCTTGCCCGGCGGCAGCAGGTCGGTGTTGTGGGCGGCAGTGATGAGATAGTAGTTCGTCGCGACCCAGTAGCCCTGCGGATCGACGTAGTCTGCGGGCAAGTCCCTGGCCACGTCAGGCAGCCACTTCATGGCCAGCCCCTCGCGCTTCAGCGCCTCGCCGGTGGTCGTGCCGTCATAGACATCGGCCTGCATGCGCCCGGCCTTTCCCTCGGCCAGAACGCGCAGCGCGATCTCTGTCGAATTGCTGCGCACAGGCTTGATCTCGATGCCATAGTCGCGGCGGAAAGAGTCCTGCAGGCGCAGCACGAGGGGATCGAGGATCTGGGTCGTGTACCAGACCACCTCGCCTTCCTTCTTGGCCGCAGCCAGCGTGGCGGAATCAACAGCTTGAGCCGGGCCAGCCAGACTGGCGGCTGCCATGCAGATCCCTGTCAGGATGCCGTTGATACGGCTCATGAAGCTCCTCCCCCCGCCGGTCGTGCCAGCGTATTCTCTGGCGCGATCATGGGGGCTTGGGGCGAGGCTGGCAAGGCGCGGCAGGTCGCGATGAAGTGAACCGCCGCCGATGGAC
>CAISZN010000471.1 GCA_903889985.1 uncultured Hyphomicrobiales bacterium
CAGGGTTGCTTGCACCGGTTCGTTCGAGAACATAGGAGCGCTGTTACCGCCGCATTCGATGAATGCGTTGATCGTCGTCATCGGATACCGGGCAAGCCGATCCATGGTGAAAACGAGTGGCTGCTTCACCATGCCGTGGATGACGAGCTTGTGCTGCGCCGGATCGATGTCCGGAATACCGTTATGCAGGATCGTGAAGTGTAACGGGTTGGGCGTGATCGTGCCGTGCAGCTTGTGATGTGGCACGCGGGCATGTTGCGTCCGCGGTTCACCATTTGGATTGGACAGGATGCGCAACGTCTCCTTTTCGAAACGTGTGCGTGTCGCATAGGGCATGACATTGGCGCCCTGGTAGCGACTCCACTCTGCGTCTTGAAGTGGTTCAGCAGCAGCGCCGTTGCCATTGCTGGCAACGCCAGCCGCTCCCGCCAACATGACACCTCCGCGCAGAAGTGCCCTTCTGTGAATGAGGCCATTGCCCGCGACAAATTCATCGGGCGATCCGGCGCGTGAACCGCCGGTACCTTTCCTGGACATGTTTCTCTCCCCAATAGGCTGCCAGTCTTTGCGGCTTGCCGATGGACAGGGCAATGATGAGCTTCTTTGAGCGAACTGTCCAGTGTCAGCTCATTGCTGCGCCGCAAAACTTATGACTTTCCAGACACTTCCAGCGCTTTCCACCACTCAGTTTGGGGCCTATGCTGCGGCAACACCACAATGCAACGACAATGATTGGGAGGACTGGATGGGCTGGAACCGGCGCGCGCGATTCGTCTTGTTTCTGGGCGCGTTGGCTATGGGGCCTGCCGCAGCGCAGGATAGCGTGGCTCAGTTCTATTCCGGCAAAACGATCGACATGCTTGTCGGTTCAGAGCCTGGTTCAGGCTATGACACCTATGCGCGTCTCATCGCCCGCCATCTGCCCAAGCATGTCCCTGGAAACCCGAAGGTTTCGGTGAAACAGATGATGGGCGCTGGAGGTCTGGTTGCTACCAACTATCTCGCGAATATCGCGCCCAAGGACGGGACTGTCATCGCGCAGGTCCAGAACACGGTCCCCTTCCAGCCACTTGTCTCAACAACAGGCGTCCAGTTCAAACCTGCAGAGATGACCTATGTTGGTTCGGCCAACAGTGAAGTCACTCTTGTCTTCACATGGCATACGTCAGCAACGAAGACTTTTGACGATCTCCGGCGGCGCGAGACCATCATGGGCGCTGTGAATTCCTCGATCAGCTCCACCTATGCCCGCGCACTTAACAGGCTCGCTAACACCAAGATCAAGGCCGTGACAGGCTATGCCGGAGCAGGGCAGGCGCTTCTCGCCCTCGAAAATGGTGAGACTGAGGGCTATCCGGCGATTTTCTGGTCCACCCTGAAGGCTACCAAGTCTGACTGGCTGGAACAGAAGCGGATCAATCTTCTCGTTCAGCTTGCTTTGAAGAAACATGACGAATTGCCTAACGTGCCTCTCGTCATGGACTACATGGTGGATGCTGAGAGCGCTGAGGCCATGAAGGCCATTCTGGCTCCGCAGTTCGGTGGGCGACCCTTCATGGCTCCGCCGAATCTTCCGCCTGACCGGCTGGCTGCACTGCAGAAGGGCTTCGCAGAGACGATGAAAGATCCCGAGCTCCTTGCCGAGGCAGAGGCCCGCAAAATTGAGCTGTCCTTCACGTCAGGGCGCGAGATCGCCGATCTCGTCCGTGAGGTTTATGGGATGAAGCCGGAGATCCTCGCCCGAACCCGCGATCTGATGCAATAGGCCTGAACCGAACCCGTGATTTGAACGTAAGCCCGAGAGGATCATCGGACTTTGCAATGTCTACTCTCAGGTTCATTTTTGCTGATCAGCTGTCGCGCTGCCTGTCTGCACTGGATGGGATTGATCTCCGGACAGATATCATTCTCATGGTCGAGGTGGCCAACGAGACCACCTATGTACCGCACCACAAGCAGAAGATTGCCTTCCTGTTGTCTGCCATGCGTCATTTCGCGCGCGAGCTTCGCGAGGAAGGCTGCCGGGTGGACTATGTTGAACTTACGGAACCCGGAAATACTGGTCATTTTACTGGCGAGTTGATCCGCGCCATTGAGCGACATCAGGTTGATCGTGTGATCGTCACGGAGCCTGGCGAATGGCGTGTGCTGGACATGATC
>CAISZN010000472.1 GCA_903889985.1 uncultured Hyphomicrobiales bacterium
ACGATTGTCATCGGGAGCGATCCCGGCGGGACTTACGATTTCTATGGGCGCACCATCGCGCGCCACCTGGGCAGACATGTGCCGGGCGATCCTAAAGTCATCGTGCAGAATGTCTCGGGCGCGGGGAGCTATCTGGCAGCGCGTCGCGTCGTGAGCATTGCCCCGCAGGATGGAACCGTCATCGGCTCGCTGGGATCTGCGCTGCCCTACCAGCCTTTGATCGATCCCAATTCGCCACCGCTTGATGTGAACAGCATCAACTGGCTGCCCTCGGTGAGTTCCTACAACATGGTCATGTTGGTGCGTTCCGACGTGCCGGTGAAGTCAGTGGATGATCTGCGCAAGCGTCCCGTGCTCCAGGCGACGATTGCACCGGGGCAAGCCAATTCGCTGATTGTTGCAGCCACCAACGATGCGCTTGGAACCAAGATCAAGGGCATTGCGGGGCACAAGAGCCTGAATGATGCCATGCTGGCCCTGCAGCGCGGGGAGATCGAAGGCTATCCCGCCATGCCGGTGGATGCATTGAAGCGCCTTTACTGGAAGGACTATACGGAAGGGCGGCTGCGGCTTCTGCTGCAGTTTGGTGCTGAACCTCTCGCCGAATTCCCGGATGTGCCATGGGCGCCGGGGCTGGCGGCAGATCCAGAGAGCAGGATGGTGCTTGACCTCACCACCGGCTTTCTCAAGACGGGTTACAATTACATGATGGGTCCTGACGTGCCCAAGGAGCGGGTCGAGGCCATGCGCAAGGCGCTTTTGGACACCTTCAAGGATCCGGAATTTGTTGCTGACGCGCAGAGGCAGACACTCACCATCGCACCCGTGGCTGCAGAGCGCGTGGCAGAGAGCTTCCGACAGGCCTATGCCACACCGCCGCAGGTCGTTCAGAGAATCCGCAGGCTGTTCCAGCAGGCACAGTAGCATTGTCCGTCAGCACCTTGTTCTACAGGATGTTTTCGCGCAATCTTGAGCCATGAACCGGCGCGAGTCTTGGAGCGGATGGATGGGAGTGAAACTGCTTGCCCGAGCCTTTATTACGGGCCTTGCACTTGTGTCGGCGACCCTGCCAACGCGTGCTCAGGATGCGGAGCATCAGTTCTTCCGGGGCAAGACGATCCATATGGTCGTGGGCTCTGGACCTGGCGGCGGTTATGACATTTATGCGCGCCTGATTTCGCCCTACCTTGGCAAGGCGCTGGATGCCAATGTGGTGGTCGAGAACCAGCCGGGCGCAGGTGGAATCACCTCCCTCAATCGCCTGTTTGTCTCGCCTCCAGATGGACTCACCATGTCCTTCGCCAATGGCACGTCTGCGGCCTTTGCCCAGATCACGGAGCAACAGGGCCTGCGGTTCGATCTGGCGAAATTCGATTACCTCGCCACAGTTGGCGCGCCTCCCGGCTTGTGGCTGGTTGGTCCCGAGCCACCGTACAAGACAGTCAAGGACGCTCTCGCTGCCAAGAGCAGCTGGCAGTGGGGTGCTTCCGGCCCATCTGATGGGCTTGGCAATGGCGCCGCCTTCACTTGTGAGGCGCTGAAGCTCAAATGTTCCATCGTTCCAGGCTATAGCGGATCGAACCAGGCAGCGCTTGCCGTTACCAAGGGCGAGATGGATGCGGTCTATATTCCGGAATCCTCAGCCAATAATTACGTCAAGGCGAAGCAGAACTTTGCGCTCGCCACCATGTCGCGCAAGAAGTCGCGCTGGTTCCTCGACCGGCCGACCATATTTGAAGCGGTGGATCTGAGCGAGGACGGGAAATGGCTGTTCGACTTCAATTCGAGCGTCGAAGATCTCGGCCGTATTCTCATCCTTCCACCGAACATGCCCAAGGCGCGTCTGGCCTTTCTGCAGCAGGTCGTTCGCGACGTTCTGCATGATCCCAAGCTGATCGAGGAAGGTGAGCGCACTGAGCGCATCATCGAATATCTCGATCCGGAGAGCACATTGAAGAATGCGCAGAAAGTCACGACCCAGATCACGCCCGAACAGCGCAAGCGTGTCATTTCTCTCGTCAACCGTGAGAAATGAGGCGATCGTTCATATGCGTGCGGAAAAGCGGTTGTAGGCATCGATCCGGCGCATGGGGATGTCAGCCTCGCGGCCGTAGATCGCCTTCTCCAGAAAGGCGATCTCGGCAGGCCGATCTACTTCAAGCACATCTCTAAACCACGCGCGCAGGGGTCCCTGACCATCTGCATTCCACCGGTAGCCACGCTCGCGCAGGACATCCTTCAGGTCGAAGGGCGCATAGGCAGCAAAAATGCGCCATGCGGGGTTGCGCGCGGTCTCGAGCAGCCGCGCAAAGGCCAGTACCCCGCTCTTCGGCAGGGGCTTTGCCAAAAGCTCGATCGCTGCATAGCAATCGTTCAACGCGCGATGACGGTCATAGAAATAGCCGGCGCCAGCGACGAGATAGCCCAGTCGCGTTCCCTCGTAACCTTCTTCCTTCCAGTTCACCTGGACATTGGAGCAGCCCCAGGGCTTGTGCTCGAAGGATGGGCTGAAACGTTCGAGGAATTGCCTGTCAAAGCCCGCATTATGAGCGAGGATGAAATCAGCCTTTGCGAGATAGGCATCCACATCATCCGTTGAGATCGACTTGCCTGCCACCATCGCGTCGTCGATGCCGGTGAGGGCAGTGATCTCCGCAGGAATCGGTGAAGAAGGCTGGTTGAAGCTCTGGAAAGGTTCGCCCGTCTCGTGAATCACGCCATCGAGGCCGTAGGTGAAAGGCACCATGGCAAGTTCGATGATTTCGTGACGGGTCGGATCAAGTCCTGTTGTTTCCACGTCAACGAAAAGTCCGGTGCGCGTAGGAGCGCCATGGGCTGGTGTGAGCAGCCTTCGGGGCACAAGCCTGCGCAGGACGCGATAATCGCCCGTCGCTTCCAGCTCGATGGCCATCGTCTCGTGGTCCAAGATCCGCTCTCCTGTTGGAAAGCGGACTCTAATTAGATTCTATTTCGTGCGACAGCTCTCGATTATTGGGGTTTGATATTGGCGGCCTTGATGACAGGAGGCCATTTCTGCGCCTGAACGGCCAAAAACGTCGCGAAGCCCTCGGGCGTATCGATCATCGGATCGAAGAGCAGCTTGTCAAAAGTCTCACGCACCTCGGGCAGCTTGAGGCTATCGTTGATGACCTCATTGAGTTTGCGCACTATGGGTTCCGGGGTTCCAAGCGGGGCGACAATGGCCTGCCAGATATCCGGATCAAAGCCGACCTGGGGGTAGCCGGCCTCGGTCATTGTCTGGACATCGGGGAGGGCGGCCATACGTTTTGCGCTGGTGACCGCAATTGGCCGAAGTTGACCTTCCTGGATCATCGCGCGGACGTTGCCATAGGGCGCAAAGTTCATCTGGATGCGGCCACCGATCAGGTCGATGCGAACTTCCTCGCCGCCCTTATAGGGCACGCTGACGATTTCCAGGCCTGCGACAATCTTGAAATATTCGCCGAGGATCTGGGGTGAAGTGCCGATGCCGAAGCCGAAGTTCAGCGTCCCCGGTTTGGCCTTGGCGAGTGCGACGAGGTCCGCCACCGATTTCACTGGCAGCGATGGATTGACCACAAGCACGTGGGACCACCCGGCCAGTGTTGCCACGGGCGTGAAGGCCTTCACCGGATCAAACCCAAGGTCGGGATAGAAGTCGCTGAGATAGGTCAGCGTCTGTCCGGACATGAGCAAGGTCAGTCCATCCGCCGGAGCCGTGGCCACCATCTTGGTCGCGATCAGGGCTCCCGCGCCCGGGCGGTTTTCGATGCTGATGGCCTGCCCGAGGCGCTCGGCCATTTGTTTCGAGACTACGCGGGCAAGAACATCAACCGGCGAGCCGGGAACGTAGGGGACCAGCAGCTTGATCGGGCGGCTCGGAAAGGTCTGTGCCATGCCTTTTCCCGCGAGCGTAGCCACCGGAACTGCGGCTGCGAGACGCAACACGTCACGTCGATTGAAGATCATGGGACGTTCCTCGCGTCTGTGCTTTGGTTATCTTGGGGTCGTCAGACGAAAATTGAGACTATCTTGTCGCGATTGAAAGAGGGCCTCGACCCGCGTTATTGACTTAGGGGTCAGCAGCAAGGGCTGGCTTGCCGGGCAACAGGATGTGCGGGAGCCCGCAAGACTGGTGTTTCTCCCCTGATTCCTGAGTGTTGCGGATGCAT
>CAISZN010000473.1 GCA_903889985.1 uncultured Hyphomicrobiales bacterium
AAATGGATCAGCTTCAGCCGCTCGAACCGCCCGGCGAGGAAACGGGTGGCGAAGTCCCTCGTATAGGCGCGGTTGCTGACAACCAGCACGTCCGCGTCCTGCAAGGCCTCTGCAGCCTCCTGCGCTGAACCGGCGAAAACGAACTCGTGGGCTGGATGAGCTGGCGCGAAAGCCGCCATGTCCGTCTTGTTGAATGTCAGCACGACGAGTTTCATGGGCGCCCTCCGTTTTGGCGATCAGCCTAGGGGCTGGCCTGCGCAGCCGCAACGGCCCCCGCGGCCTCCCGCCGCTTGCCTTCGTCTTCGCCTTTGGTCCATATTGCCGGCCGGCGGGCGGAGGGCCTCGGCAAGGCGGCTCGTGAGCCCCGGCTGACAATTCCCCCTGTTCAAACAGATCATGTCCGAACGACCGAGGCGCCAGCCGCTTCCGGTCGTGCGCGACCCAAAGGACCACACGGGAGAGGACCCTCAGTACGGATGGCCAAGGACTTCGTCTGCACCCACGAAATCATCGAGGCCGCCCATCGCGCCTGGTCTGCAACCACCTGGGACTATGTCGCCGGCGCCGCGCTGACGGAAACGACGCTGCGGCGCAACCGCTATGCGCTGGATAGCTATGCCTTCCTGCCGCGCATCCTGCGCGACGTCTCGAAGATCGACCTGTCAGCCAAGGTCCTCGGCCAGACCCTGCGCGCGCCCGTGCTCGTATCACCCATGGGCTCCGTGGGCCTGATGACCCCTGAAGGTGTCAAAGCCTCGGCCCGCGCCACCACCCGCTACGGCACGATACAGACCGTGAGCTCGGTCGCAGGGCAAGACGTCGAGACCATCGCCGCAGCCGCATCGGGCCCGAAAATCTTCCAACTCTACATCCGCGGCGACATGGACTGGATCCGCAAGCATCTCAATCGCGCCAAGGCCGCCGGCTACATCGGCCTGATGATCACGGTGGACGGGCCCTATTACGGCATTCGCGAGCGCCAGCTCATCCATCGCTGGTCACTGCCCTCGATCGTTGATCCGTCGCGGCACATCCAGGCCTCGGTCACGTGGGAAACCTTTGCGGAGATCCGCAAGCACTGGGGCGGGCCGACCGTCATCAAGGGCATTGCCACGGCGGCGGACGCCAAGCTCGCCGTCGAGCATGGCGTCAGCGCCATCTGCGTGTCGAACCATGGCGGTCGCGAACTCGACCATGGGCGCGGCACGCTGGACATGCTTCCCGAAGTCGTCGAAGCCGTGGCCAAGCGCGCGGAAGTCTGGGTCGATGGCGGCATCGTGCGCGGCACGGATGTGGTGAAGGCCCTGTGCCTTGGCGCCAATTGCGTGGGCATCGGACGGCTGGCTGCCTGGGGGCTTGGCGCCGATGGCGAGGATGGCCTCGTGCGCACGCTCGAAATTCTCGAAAGCGAAATCTTCAATGCCATGGGGCTGATCGGCGCGACGTCGGTCGCAGAGCTTGGCCCGCAATACCTGACACGCGTCGTGCCCATGGGCCCGACACATGAAACCAGCGCATTCCGGCATCTCGGCCCGGAAGCCCTGCGCTAAGGCAACTCAAGCAACACGTGAAAGAGGTGGAGCATGTATTACGACAAGCCGGAAGGCACCCCTGACGACAAGGTCGCATGGGGCAGTGACATCGCCGCGCAGCTCCTGCGCCGCTTTGGCTTTCCCTATATCTCGCTGAACCCGGGCGCGTCCTATCGCGGCCTGCATGACTCCATCGTCAATCATCTGGGCAACGTCACGCCCTCCATGGTGCTGTGCCAGCACGAGGATCACTCGGTCGCGATTGCCCATGGCTATGCCAAGGCCACCGGCGAGCCCATGGCCTGCGTGCTGCATTCCAACGTCGGCCTCATGCACGGTATGATGTCGCTCTACAACGCCTATTGCGACCGCGTGCCCATGTTCGTGCTCGGCGCGACCGGCCCGATGGATTCCTCCCAGCGCCGCCCGTGGATCGACTGGATCCACACCACCGCTGACCAGGGCGCCATGGTGCGCGACATCGTGAAGTGGGACAACACGCCCACCTCGCCGGATGCGCTCATGGAAGCCATGTGCAAGGCCAATATCCTGACGCGCAGCTATCCGCAGGCCCCCACCCTCATCACGCTGGATGCGGGCCTGCAGGAAGCCTCGCTGCCGAACGAAGCCATGTTCCCCGACCTGTCGCGCTATCAGGCGCCGGAGCCTCCGCGCCCCTCCAAGGATGCCATCGCCAAGGCTGCCGCGCTGCTCAAGGGCGCCAAGCGTCCGCTGGTGCTGGTTGGCCGCAGCGGCGTCAGCATGGACGACTGGAAGAAGCGCGTTGATCTCGTCGAGCGCCTCGGCGCCATCGTCATGACCGACCTGAAGCTTCGCGCCTGCTTCCCGACCGATCACCCCGCCCATGTGGCGGAGCCCTTCAACCAGTTCTCGCCGGCCACACGCGCGATCGTGGCTGAGGCTGACGTCATCCTGTCGCTCGACTGGGTCGACCTCGGCGGCGCCGTCGGCGCCCTGAAGGGCAACCCGGCAGCCCCCGGCAAGGTCATCGCCTGCAGCCTCGACCAGATGCTGCACAACGGCGCCCACGCCAACTACATGTCGCTCGCCCAGTGCGATGTCTTCATGGCCGCGACGACCGAGACGGTGGTCGACGACCTGCTCGATGTCATCCCCGCAGGCAAAAAGGCGCCGTGGCGCGGCAAGCTCGAGGCCAAGCAGAAGGTCGACGATCCGAGCCGCATCACCATGCCGAAGATTGCCAATGCGCTGCGCGCTGCCTTTGCCGATCCGGACAAGGTGACGCTGGCGGGCCTCTGCCGTGGCTGGCCCTGCGACCTGTGGCCCTTCCACGATAGCCAAGCCTACACCGGCAAGGACGGCGGCGGCGGCATCGGGTCTGGCGCGGGCATCTCGGTGGGCGTGGCGCTCGCCATGCATACCCGTGGCCGCGAGACCGTGGCGGTGCTCGGTGATGGCGACTTCCTGATGGGCGCCAGCGCCGTGTGGAGCGCCGTTCGTGCGCAGGTGCCGATGCTGATCGTGCTCAACAACAACCGCTCCTACTTCAACGATGAGTTGCATCAGGAAACGGTGGCGCGTCGCCGCAACCGTCCGGTCGGCAATCGCTGGATCGGCCAGAGCATCGGTAATCCGGAAGTGGACATCGCCAGCCTCTGCACCTCCTACGGTGCAGTCGGCATCGGCCCCGTCAAGGAGCCGGGCGACCTCGCAGCCGCCATCGCCAAGGGCGTGGAAGCCATGCGCGCTGGCCGCGTGGCCGTCATCGACGTGCATGTGAACCCGGGCGAAGAGCGCTCCGCGCGCTCCACCATCGAGGATCGCAAGACCTCGTAAGGCTCGAAGCTGGACACTCCCTCTCCCGCACGCGGGAGAGGGAGGTATTCCCCCTCCCGCCCCTGCCGTTCGACTGATAGAGTGCGACCAGATTTCACGTCCTGAAGGGTCGCCCTGTGCAACGCCTCACGATCAGCCTCGATGATGCCATGGCCGAACAGATCGATGCCTTCATGGCGAAGAACGGCTATTCCAACCGCTCCGAAGCCATGCGCGACCTGGTGCGCGATGCGCTGATCCGGGCGGAGGGCGTGGGAGTGACCACGCATAACTGCGTGGCCGCAGTCTCCTACGTCTATGACTATGACGGCCGCGACCTCGCCAGCCGGCTCGACCGCGCCCAGCATGACCATCACGACCTGACCATTTCCTCCATGCGCACGCGGCTCGACCACCGCCACTGCATGGAAGTCACGCTGTTCCGCGGGCATACCCACGAAGTGCGCCAGCTTGCGGAGAAGATGATCGCGGAAAAGGGCGTGCGCTTCGGCCAGATCAATCTGGTGCCGATCCGCGCCGACAGCGCCCACCACAGCCATGGTGATGGCGGGCATCACCACCATCACGACACCCCGGCGCTTTGAAACCCTAAGGGCCGAAATCTGCCTGCATCACTGTGGTCACTTGCCCCAGACAAGTGA
>CAISZN010000474.1 GCA_903889985.1 uncultured Hyphomicrobiales bacterium
CGGAGGAATAGGTCATGGTCTCGTCGAGCCATGCCGAATAGAAGCGATTTCCCAAGTCGTAATGAGCGTGGATGTTCCGCCTGGAACCACTCTTCGTGTTGCGGTTCATCCAATGACGCAACATCTGCAGGAAGCGCACGATTGGCTTGCCGTCCATGAGGGCCGCGATGACGCGCTGGTTCACGCAGAACAACTGAAGGAACTTCGTCAGATCAGGGCTTTCCCACTCACCGCGCAGATAGGCTTCAGCCAGACCCACCTCGCCTTGAGCCAGACTCCGCGCGAAGGTGAGATCGCGGATGATCATCACCGCATCAGGGCCAGGTTCGCGCCCTTCGATGCGGAAACTCTTTCCGTCTGGCATGATCAGGCCGAGGCTGCCGCGTTCAATCCTGGTTGCGAAATCAAAAGCCTTGCGAACGGCAAAGGGATAATCACGCGCCAGTTCGGCAGCGTTCTCTGGTTTCAGGATCTGGAACATTTCTGTTTCCCGGTCGATGTGTTCAGGCATGACGATGCTGTGAGTTGATGTCTGGCCGGGCATGGCCTGTGGCTGTCTTTGGCGGTTCCGAATGGTACTTGGCGCCCTTGATCCAGAGCTTCAAGGCTTGCCAGTGGATGGCGCCAAGGATCTTCAGCGTCTGCATTGGTACTGCGGCGCAGGCCCTCAGAATATTGCTCGTCACAAAGGCCTTTCTCTGCCCATTCATCGCAGCAGAGAAGATGGGGCCCTGGGGATCGGATTCCAGAATGCGCACGGCAAATTCCTCACCGGGCGGGCGGATGCGAAATTGATAGCGCATGTCCATGTCAAGAAATGGCGAAACATAGAAAATCTTGTCACGTTCCTGTCGGATTTCTCCATTGATCCGCTCGGGCGCCTCAATGGGTGCTACATAGGCATGCAGTCCGCCGAATGTGTTGCGGACCTCATAGACAAGGGCGGCTAGAGATCCATCGGCACTGTAGCAATAGTAAACCGACAGCGGATTGAAGACGATCCCAAGCACGCGCGGATAACAAAGAACCAGGACACGCCCACCTGTCAGGTCGAGCCCCTGTTCGGCAAGCCGGGCACCAATATGGGTTCGCAGCGATGTCCCATCCCGAGGACCGTGATCGGCTTCCCGAAATGACAGCAGATTGAACCGGCCTATCGAGAATAGTGGGCTCATCTTTCCTGCCTCTGACAGGCGATCAAGATCGAGCAGAACTGAAAAAACCCGATAGACGAAGCGATGGCCAAAGGGACGCAAGCGCACATGGATGACACGGCCGAAATAGAGCGCAGCCGGGGACGCGATGGATTCGCTGACAACAGCAACCTGCGCGCCCATGCTGACCGATCCTCTCATTGCGCTGACGCGAGTTCGCGGCGGGCAAGGGTAGTCCAGGGAGGCGCGGCACCCAAGGCTTCAGCAACTGTCAGCCCGGAGCGCAGGCCGTCCTCATGGAACCCGTACCCAGTCCATGCGCCCGCAAACCATGTCCGCCTTGCTCCCTGAATGGACCCAAGGTTCTGAACGGCGGCCATGGCCGCAGAATCGAACTGGGGATGGTCATAAACAAAGCGGCCGAAGGTGAGCGATGGGTCGGGGGCCCTTGGCGGGTTCAGGGTCACGAAAATCGGCGTCTGGCGAGGAAGGTCCTGAAGCACATTCATCCAGTAGCTCACCGCGACCTTGCGAGCCGTATCGGAGCCTTCCCGCAGAAAGTTCCAGGCTGCCCAAGCAGCCTTGCGCTTCGGCATCAGGCTCGGATCGCGATGCAGGAAGACCTCGTTGGCCGAATAGCCGCAGGCACCCAGAATGCTGCGTTCCCGATCATCCGGATCAGCGAGCATCGTCAGGGCATCAGGTGAATGGGACGCAATCACCACATGATCGAAGCGATCAGTCTGGCCCCTCGCGTCGGTCACGTCCACGTGGCTGTCGTGGCGTGTGATATGCGTGACGCCTGTGCCCAGGCGCATGGCAGGGCCGAGCCGCTTGCAGGCCGCGTGAACATAGGAACGGCTACCGCCAACAACGGTCCGCCATTGGGGCCGGTCCCACTGCAGAAGGCAGTGATTGTCGAAGAAGTTGATGAAGCTGGTCGCCGGGAATTCCAGCATCATGGCTGGCGAGGTCGACCAGATCGCGGCGCCCATCGGGACGAGGTAGTCATCCATCAATTTCTTTGAAAACCGGTTGCGGGCGAGATAATCGGCGAGAGTCCCTTCGCCGATGGTGCCATTGCGCCTGTCTGCACGCGCCTTGTCCTGAAAACGGAGTACTTCCCGCAACATACCGATGTGGGCGGGCGAAAAAAGGTTTCTGCGCTGGGCGAAAAGACCATTTGCTACGTTCACGAACCCAAAGGTCTTGGCGCGCTCATCGCGGCCGCACCATTCATAGCGGCCCTGATCGGCAGACACGGCAAAACTCATATCTGCCGGTTGTGTCGTAACCTGGAGCCATTTGAGCATGTTCGTAAAGAGCGGGTAGTTATGCTCGTTATAAACGATGAAGCCGGTATCAACCGGTATGTGCTTGCCGTCATAGTCCACGTCGACCGTCGTAGAATGGCCTCCGGCGCGCGGGTCGCGCTCGTAAACCACGACGTCATGCCCCCTCTGGCAGGACAGGGCGAGGGCCGCGCCGATGCCGGAAATGCCGGCACCTACAATTGCAA
>CAISZN010000475.1 GCA_903889985.1 uncultured Hyphomicrobiales bacterium
AGCCATGTCGAGAGCTATCGGTACTCGTTATAAAGAAGGTGAGGCTAGTGCTGGAATAAGAAACAGCCTCTCCGATATTCTACTGATCCAATCCGGGAAAAGGGGCATCGGAATTGATAGACAAATCTGTTGGCGGCGCCCAACCTAATATAAGTCAAGGTACGATTAAAAACACGGTCATCTATCTTCCTGCACTTAAGGAACAAAGGCGGATTGCTCGACTCCTTGACCTAACCGATGAACTTCGCCGCAAGCAGAAGCTTGCCCTAGGTCCTGTTGACAAAGGATGGCAGCCAGAGTTTTGCGGCGGCAAGGCATAAGAAGCCAGAGAATGAGATAGCTGTCTTATCGTAGCGCGTGGCGATGCGTCGGAACTGTTTCAGGCGGTTGAACATTCGTTCGATGCGATTGCGATCCTTGTATGCCTTGAAGTCACAGCTGATTGGCTCTCTGCGATTTGCCTTCGGGGGGATCACCGGCAGAATTCCACGCATGAGAAGCGAGGTACGTACGTCGTCACCGTCGTATCCCTTGTCCGCAAGCATCATTCTGGGCGGCGCGAGGGGCAGATCGAGAAGTGCTGGAACAGCTTTGTAATCCGATACTTCTCCGCCGGTCAGAACGAAGCCGACAGGGCGTCCTTGACCGTCTGCACGGGCGTGGATTTTCGACGTAAAGCCGCCGCGGCTTCGACCAAAGCCCTCCTTATGAGTCCCCCTTTAGCGCCTGCTGCCTGTGAGTGGCCCCGGATCGTTGTCGTATCAATCATATGCTGCCAATTATCGGTGAGCCCCAGCTCAACCAACGTTTCCAGAAGCGCATCCCATACGCCTTGTTCGGCCCAGCGCCGAAACCGTACATAAACAGAATTCCATTTGCCGTAGCGTTCATGCATATCGCGCCAGGGGCAGCCAACCCGCAAAACGTGCAGCATGCCATTCAGGAAGCGGCGGTTATCTTGCGCAGGTCTGGCCCAGCGCCCCCGTTCAGGTGGCAACAGCGGCGAAATAATCGCCCATTCCGCATTGCTCAGATCGCCTCGCGCCAACCCTGCCTCCTCTCGAAAGGCAGTCTTGAATCACCGAACGACTGATTTGGGAATCCCTTTTGTCAACAGGGCCTAAGTTTGAGCCTAGGGGTCTGTTCAAACTCATCGAATAAATTCAGGATGCTGCTGCGCGATGGCTCGGTGCGGGCTGGATCGAGAAGGTTCTTGGTCGCGTTCCAACGCCAGCCTTCGTCTTCGCTACGGCGCTGATCGTAGATCGATGGCGCCGAAAAGATCACGCTGCCTTCTGTGTGCATGCCGGCGCGTCCGGCTCTGCCCATGAGGTTGTGGAAGTCGCGAACCTTGATCTTTTCTATACCTTGCTGAGTTGCCGAGATGATTAGGTAGCGAATTGGGAAATTGACGCCTTGCGCCAGGGTCGATGTGCAAATGACAAACTTGGCATGTCCTTCCTTCATGGCATGCTCGACTGATACCAATTCCCTGAAGTCATGACTCGCGGGCTCGCGGCCTCACGCGATTCACGAATCACCTATTGAATGATTCAACATGGCGAACGCAGGAGTTTCGCCATGCCTATCCCACTCCGGGCTGATTTTGATGCGCGTATGATGAGGGCGGCCGCCAAACGGTCGAAGGACGGCCCGCAAGCGAGGCGGCTTCTTGCGCTGGCGGCGATTTATGATGGAGCCACTCGCGCCGAAGCGGCCGAGATTGGCGGCGTGACACGGCAGATCGTCCGCGACTGGGTGGTGAAGTTCAACGCCGACGGGCCTGATGGTCTCATCGACCGCAAACAGCCCGGACAGCCTTCAAGGCTCAACGACACGCACCGCGCGGCCCTCGTGGTGATCTTGGATAGTGGACCGATCCCAGCAATCCACGGTGTCGTGCGCTGGCGGATCGTCGATCTTTGCCAATGGTTGTTCGAGGAGTTCCGCGTCATCGTCGCCAAACAGACCTTGAGCCGGGAACTTCGCGCCCTGGGATATCGGAAGCTTTCCGCCCGACCGCGCCATCATGCTCGGGTCGAGGGAGCCATCGAGGAATATAAAAAAAATTCCCCGCGCGCCTGGAGGAAATCGCGCGTGAAAAGGGCGTCGATCCAGCCGCAATAGAAGTCTGGTTCGCCGATGAAGCGCGCGTTGGCCAGAAGAACAAGATCACGCGTAGATGGGCCAAACGCGGCACAAGACCTTCCGCGCCGCAGGATCAGCGCACGGCCTCGACGTACATTTTCGGCGCGATCTGTCCGAAGGAAGGCAAGGGCGCGGGCCTCGTGTTGCCACGCTGCAATATCGAAGCGATGAATTTGCATCTCGCCGAAATCGCCACCGAAGTCGCGCCGGGCTCTATAGCGGCGTTGCTGCTCGATCAGGCGGGATGGCACATGTCAAAGCGTCTTGTCGTGCCGCCGAACATTGTCATCGTGCCGCTGCCGCCCAAGTGCCCGGAACTGAACCCGCAGGAAAACGTCTGGCAGTTCATGCGCGACAACTGGCTTTCCAACCGCGTGTTCAAATCCTACGACGACATCCTCAATCACTGCTGTGACGCATGGAACAAGCTTATCGATCAGCCTTGGCGCATCATGTCCATCGGATTGCGCGATTGGGCGCACGGGTTCTGATCAGAGAGTCTTGGTATGAGATGACATGATCAGGGCCAATCATGGTCCCAATTGCTCAGCTTGGGGAAAGGCCTCATGCGCACCCTTCTTGCGATCTTGACTCTGGCATTGGCGACCCTTTCCGCCCATTCCGCATGGGACGACGAACACCAACTGAAGCCTGGCGAGGAGCCTGGAGCCCGCAAGTTGCTTGC
>CAISZN010000476.1 GCA_903889985.1 uncultured Hyphomicrobiales bacterium
ACGCCCCCATGCATAGGCTTCAAGGCTGTCGATATGAAGCCCGTTGCCAGATGAGATGAAGGCAAAGAGGGCCCAGGCAATTCCGTAGAGCAGGACCAATGCGACAGGTATGAGCCAGCCATGCCCTTCCTCGATTGCCGAGGCCTGCGCGGATTCCAGGGGCCGTTGTGTCCACCATCGGCCTATGGAGTCCCATTCATCCCAGATCTGAAGCCGCGACGACCAACCATGTGTCACGGCAGGAAAATAGACGGCAGCGGAAATTGCCAGAGCCGTGAAGGCAAACAGGGCGCCGGAAAAGGATGAGAGATCGAGGATCGGCTCATAGCGTGGCGGAGCAATGGCCTTGAAGCCAAACAGCATGGTTGCCACGGCGCAAAAAAGACCACCGCTCACGTCGAAGAGAATGGCGGAGAGGATGACCGGAAGGGTCAGTTCCAGGAAGCCAAATGCATTGGGCACCACATCGACGCGCATCTCAAGCGCAAAAATCGATGTGACAACGAAGGCGATGATCAGGAATCTGACGGCAATGGGGATGCGCCGGGCCGACTTCAGCACCGCGTCCCAGGACGTCGCCCTCGGGGATTTTCCGAGGTGAAACAAGCCGGTACTCAGAAAAAAGATCCCGGCGGCGATGGCCGGTGCGGCAATCGCTGGAGTCCCACCGACAACAGCCAATCCGGCAACCAGGGCTGCGTAGGCACCACCGATCCAGATCGACTGCCGAAACTCTACCAAGCGATTCTCCAGGAATTTCATCACTCATTCTGATGATTTGGATATCAAGTCAACAGGGACGCACGGCCGCGGCCGCGTCGATCATGGCGTTTGGTCGTCTCGTTTGTGGTCTTGCTTTGTATGCAAAACGAGACGCATATTCTGACGCGCTTCGTCATCGCCCGTGCCTGCCGCAGCCGATCTCACGCATAAAAATAAGTTTGGATTGCCTGCCCTGATTATCGCCAGCCTGCAAAATCAAAAAACATACGTTTTTCCGGCACTCGGGATAGCCTTATGTTGAGGCTTGGGGGATTTCCGCCCCCGTTAGAGGCTCGGTCGTTGGAGGTGTGGCGATGGCAAATCGGATCTGGGACCCCTTCCTGACACCCCAGGACATGGAGCATCTGTCCAATTCGACCCACAAGCAGGTGGGCATCGGCAAGAAGCCGGCCTTGCTGAACATCGATCTCTATCGAGCGGTGTTCGGCGATACCAGCCTGCCCCTGATCGAGGGCCTCAAGACATGGCCGAGTTATTGCGGGCCAGCCTCCTGGAACGCGGTCCCTCATATTCAGGCCGTGCAGAAAGCGGCGCGGTCGCGAAACATTCCCGTCATTCACATTACCGCGCTGGCCCCTGAAGATTCGGGCGTTCCTGGCTGGTTCGAAGCCATCCATGGCGGAGGTCGTCGGAAGGTCGAAAACGATGAAGCTGCAATGGACCGGTTCCGCAGGCGGTATGAAATCGTACCGGAAGTTGGCCCCGTGCCTGGTGAAGTCGTTCTTCGCAAGACGGCTCCCAGTGCTTTCAATGGGACGCCGCTGTTGTCTCAGCTCAGTCTTCTGGGCATCGACACGCTCTTTGTCACAGGAGAAAGCACCAGTGGCTGTGTTCGAGCCAGCGTGGTTGACGCGGCGAGCTACCGCTTCAAGGTGCAAGTGATCGAAGATTGCGTCTTCGATCGCCATCAGGCCTGTCATGCCATCAATCTCTTCGACATGAATGAAAAATATGCCGACGTGATCTCCGCCGAAATGGCAATCAGCTATCTCAAATCATTCGACGCTTGATCTTTAGCAAGCCGGCTTGAATCGCACCACGCAACCAGCGTGGTGCGATTGCGTTTGACGCATAGCGCACAGGAACGACTGAAAGTTGGGTGGCACATCTTCTGCATTGCAGCATCCATGATCAGGCCTTCCATCATGGGGGATGGGGTCTGGCGGCGATGATTGCAGGAGCTGAATGTGAACAGGAACCTCCGCAAGCTACTCTGCGCCACGTTCTGCATCGGGCTGAGTTCTCTCGCCTTGGCGCAGGAGCACAAGCAGCTCCTGGTTGCCGAGCCCGGGCATAATGTCGGCTATCTGCCGCTCTATGCCGCCATCCAGAAGGGCTATTTCAGCGATCTCGGACTGGATGTGAAAGTGCTGACCATGGAGAGTGGTTCGGCCCACACCAATGCGGTTCTGTCCGGGCAGGCTTTTGCCTTCATCGGGGGTCCCGAGCACAACGCCTTTGCAAAGATCAAGGGCGGAGAGTTGCGCTCGGTCGTCAACGTCGTTGATCGGGGAAATGTCTATTATATGGCCGCGCCGGGCAAGGAGCCCAAGCCCGGCGAAGACCTGGCGTCCTATTTCAAGGGAAAGACGATCGCCGTCAGCAGCTATGGCGGAACGCCAAACTCCATTACCCGCTACCTGCTGAAAAAATGGAACCTCAACGACAAGACCGATGTGACGCTACAGGAGGTGCCGACATCAGCCGTTCCTGTGACCGTCAAGACCGGCAAGGCGCAAATTGGCGTCGGTGGTGAGCCAGCCATTACCCAAGGTATCAAGCAGGGGTTCTGGTCAGAGCCCTTCTACAAGATCCCCCGCGAACTCGGCCCTTACGCCTATTCCACCATCAATGTCCGCCTCGATGCCATTCAGAAGGATCCGGAGACCGTTCGGAAGTTTGTTGCTGCCACCGTGAAGGGCCTCGCCTTTGTCTATGCTGATCCTGAAGAGGCAGCAAAAATGGCGCGCAAGGAATTTCCGACAATGGATCTCGATGATCTGAAGGCGACTCTCGATCGCTATTTTGCGGACGAAATGTGGAGCAAGGACGGCTCTATCTCAGCGCAGTCCTGGGACACGGCAAAGGCGGTGGTCCTTCAGGCAGGGCTGTTGAAGCAGGACGTTGCCTATGATCAGATCATCGACACCCAGTTTTTGAAATCTCTATCAAACTGAACGCGTCTCGACTGGCATGGCCTGTATCTGCCTCTGGATCTCAAAAGGGAGCCTCCCATGACCGATGGACCGGGAATGAACCTCATGGAGGCCACGGTGGCCTCCATCCATGCGGCATACAAGAACGGCTCGCTGACGGCTCGAAGGCTTGTTGAGTTCTATCTGGATCGGATCGAGCGCTTTGATCGATCGGGCCCAATGATCAATTCGGTCATTTCCATCAATCCTCTCGTGCTCGAACAGGCCGACGAACTGGATAGATCTTATCGCGCATCGGGTCCCATCGGACCGCTGCACGGCATCCCGGTGATCATGAAAGATCAGGGCGATGTAAAGGAGATGCCGACGACGATGGGCTCCGTCATGTTCAAGGACCACATGCCTGAGCGTGATTCCTTCGCGGTCGCCAAGTTGCGCAAGGCGGGCGCACTCTTTCTTGGCAAGGCGACCCTTGGCGAACTCGGTGCCGGAGATACCCACGGCTCGCTTTTTGGCTCCACGCGCAACGTTTATGATCTCCTGCGCACAGCAGGCGGTTCATCGGGCGGCTCGGGCGCCGCAGTGTCGGCAAATTTCTGCGCAGTGGCGATTGGCCAGGAAGGTTTCGCCTCCATCCGTCGCCCGTCGATCTGGAACGGGATTGCAGGCATGCGGCCAACTGCAGGACTGGTGAGCAGAACCGGCGTCTATGCAGGCTGGCCATCGATCATCGGATCACTTGGGCCCATGGCGCGGCAGGTCGAGGATCTCGCGGCCTTTCTTGATTGCATGGTCGGATATGATCCGGAAGATCCGGTCACGGCACTTGGCGCCGACAAGCCACCGCCAAGTTATTCGGCCATGCTCGACAAGAATTCCCTCAAGGGCGCACGGATCGGCATTCTGCGTGAGTCGATCGGCTTTCGCGCGGAACCCGACAGCGCGGATTTCGCCAAGGTCACGGAAGTGTTCGATCGCGCTGTTGCAGAGCTTCGTGGACTTGGTGCCGTCATCGTGGATCCAATCATCATCCCCGATCTCAAGAAGCTGCTCGCCACGCGCGCGAGATCCGAAACGGATGATCTCGAGTCCTTTGCCAACTACGTGAAGGGAAGCGCCAATGCGCCTTTCAAAACCAAGGAAGAAGCCCTGGCCTCACCCCTGTTCAACCAGATCTTTCCAGGTGCCAGGCGTCGCTGGGAGATGAAGGACACGCAAGAGCAGCACTATGCCTATCTGCGTGCGCGTGACCAGCTGATGATGAACCTGCATCGCGTCATGGCTGACCATCAACTCGATGCCATCGTTCACAAGGCGGTCGAGCATCAGCCGACCCTGATCTCGGAAGGGATTGCCCCTCCCTTCAAGGATCAGATGGGCGCGCCTCATCTCAACACATTCCTGACCTTCGTCCCGTCAGTTGTTGTTCCGGCGGGCTTCACCACTGACAACCTGCCGGCTGGAATCACGTTCCTTGGGCGGCCCTATGAAGATGGCAGGATGCTCAGCTATGCCTATGCCTACGAGCAAGGGACCCATCACCGGCGGGTTCCCGATACGGTCATCTGAGGCAGGGCGGCGTCACTTTGCTGATGATGCCCAAGGCCCTATTCTTCGGTGCGCGAGAGCCGGAGAAGAGTCGTGGACACTGATACAAAAGCCCTCTGCTCATGGAGTGGGGGAAAGGATTCGTGCCTGGCCCTGCATCTGGCATGGGAGTCCGGTCTTCGGCCCGGCCGGCTGATTTCCATGTTCGAGGAAGAGGCGGATCGAAACCGATCGCATGCTGTCCCACGAAGGCTCCTGGAGGCTCAGGCAGACGCCATGGGGCTGGAGCTTGTCACGCCGCGGGCTGGCTGGCCAACCTATGAGGCGACATTCATCCAGGCCCTGCAGGAGGCGCGGCAGGCAGGCTTCCAACACGCGATATTCGGGGACATCGATCTTGTTGCCCATCGCGAATGGGAAGAGAAAGTCTGTTCGGCTTCCGACATCGTACCGCATCTGCCGCTTTGGGATTGGCCGCGAGAGCAGGTCGTTGCAACGATCTTCTCGATGGAGATTCAGGCTGTCTGTGTCTGCGTCAACACAAACTTCCTTCCCAAGGAGTTCTGCGGGCGCAGCTATGATCGGCAATTCGTGGCTGATCTGCCTGCCGGGGTGGATGCTTGCGGAGAGAATGGAGAGTTCCATACCTTCGTGACCTGGGCGCCACGTTTCCGACACCCACTCGATGTGCACATCAAGGCCCTGCAATTCTATCGAGGCCCGCCGGAATATGGTGCGCAGGCGTTCTGGTTTGCAGAACTGGCCTGAGATCCGCGCAGACATTTTTAAAAGGGAAAGACATGCTCAATACGCCCAGAGCTCTTCGTGGAATGGTCACATCCCCGCATCATCTCGCGAGTGAAGCAGGCCTGCGCGTCCTGCGCGAAGGCGGTAATGCCATCGAGGCTGTCATTGCCACGGCCGCCTGCCTTGCCGTCGTCTATCCGCATATGACTGCCATCGGGGGCGATGGCTTCTGGCTGATTACCCCTCCTGATGCAGACAAGCCGATTGCCATCGAGGCCTGCGGAGGCGCTGCGCATGCTGCGTCTGCAGCCTTCTATGCCGCTGCGGGCAAGACTTCGATTCCGACCCGTGGTCCTCTGGCGGCGAATACAATTGCGGGAACCGTTTCAGGCTGGGGCGCAGCACTTGAGTTCAGCCAGAGTCTGGGCGGACGCCTGCCGCTGTCTCGTCTTCTTGAGGATGCCGTGTGGAATGCGGATTCCGGTTTTCCGGTCACCGCCAGTCAGCATGAGCTCACCCGCGACAAGCTGCCTGAACTTGTGGATGCGCCTGGGTTCGCGCCCAGCTTCCTCGTCGATGGCGTTTCGCCCGTTGAGGGCAGCATCATGAAATTGCCTGCCCTCGCGCAGACATTGCGCGCCATCGGCCGTGACGGCGCACAGGACTTCTACACCGGCAACCTCGCCCGCATGATCGCGGCTGATCTCGCCAAGATCGGATCACCGGTTGCGCTTTCGGATCTCGCGGAGCATCGGGCACGTCGGCGCCAGGCATTGTCCGTTCGCATTCGGGGTGCGGACCTGTTCAACTTCCCGCCTCCGACGCAGGGTCTCGCCTCCCTGATGATCCTTGCTCTCTTCGACCGGCTGCAGGTGCAGAGCGCGGAAGGCTTTGCTCACATCCACGGACTCGTGGAATCCACCAAGCAGGCCTTTCTTGTGCGCGATCGCATTGTCGGTGATCCCGACAGCATGACTGCGGATCCTTTGGCGTTCCTTGAATCCGGGGTGCTAGATGATCTGGCGTCGCGCATTGATGAGGCCCACGCGTTGCCCTGGCCACAGCCAGCGACCGCCGGCGATACGGTCTGGCTCGGAGCGATCGACTGCAACGGCCTGGCGGTCAGTTTCATCCAGAGCATCTTCTTCGAGTTTGGCTCGGGATGCGTACTGCCACAGTCGGGAATCGTCTGGCAAAATCGCGGTGCAAGCTTTCAGCTGCAAGGCAAGGGTCCGCGCGTCATCGGACCGGGTCGCAAGCCGTTCCACACGCTCAATCCGGCGCAAGCCATCTTCGATGATGGTCGACGCATGGTCTATGGGACCATGGGAGGCGAGGGGCAGCCACAGACTCAGGCCGCAGTCTTTTCGCGCTACGCCATGTTCGGACAGCCGCTGCAGCAGTCCATC
>CAISZN010000477.1 GCA_903889985.1 uncultured Hyphomicrobiales bacterium
CAGCGAACACAAAGCCCGCTTGAGGCCGCTCAGGCCCCTCCTGATACCAAGAGTGCTAACTCATTCCGCAGCCTCACCCCACGGACGATTGTATGCGGGCTTCAGATCCTTGAGACGGGGCATGACTTCCTGCGTGAAGAGCCGGATGTTCTTCATCGTCTTCTCGTGGCTGAGATATCCGCATTGCATCATCATCAGCAGATGATCGAGCCCCCCAAGCTTCTCATAGAGTGAGCGGATCTGCTTCTCGACACTATCGGGGGTTCCTGCGATCAGGATATGGTTCTCCCGCAGATATTCCAGACCCTGTGCCCGGATCACATCCGTGCGGCCGGTATAAGTGCCCTTCAATGCCTGTACGTTGAAGTTCAGACCAACATAGCCTGGGACATTGCGCAATTGCGGCTCTGCCTTTGTGCGAAGATACCAGGCTATTTCATCGGCAGCCTTCATGGCCTCCTCATCGGACTCCGCGACATAGACAAGCGGCATGAAGGCTAGGCCACCGGGAATACCGTTGTCCACATAATGGTTACGATAATGGTCGAAAAGCTGGCGAACCTTGGCGTGGGGCTGCAGGAATGTCGCAAAGACATGGCCCTGCTCGGCAATAGCCTTGAGATTCTCAAGATCATTCGACCCGGTCACCCATATCCTCGGGCGCGGCTGCTGATAGGGGCGCGGCCAGATATTGATGTTGCGGCGATGCCAGAACCGGCCTTCGTAATTGAAGTTCCCCTCGTGGTTAGTCCAGGCCTGAATGACCATGTCGATGCCTTCCCACAGGCGCTCGTTGGTCATGGTTGGATTTGTATTTGCGGCAAAAATTTCATAGGTAACGCCACGCACCATGCCGCATTCAAGACGACCCGCTGAAATGCAATCCACCATGGCCATTTCTTCGGCGATGCGAATTGGATCGTCGCGGTTCGCAATCGAATTGCCCAGCACCAGAAGCCGACCCTTCTTCGTTTGACGAGCAAGGATCGCCAGAGAAAGCGGCGCTGCCACATCCATGCAAACGACGGTCGAGCGATGCTCATTGACCATGAGGTTGAGACCCATCTCGTCGGCATAGCAATATTCGTCGAGATATCGGTGATAGAGTTGATGTCCAATTTTTGGGTCAAAAAGCTTGTTGGGGATCGTCACGCGCATGGACGACATTTCGTCGTGAGGCGGCAGATAGGGATAAGGCATTTCAGTGAAGTAATAGAAGTCCATTTCTTAGCCTCCGAGGCAGCTCGCTCAGGCGAGGAAAGGGTTGAGGGCAGCGAAGAAGGCCTGTGTTTGCTCGATGTGCGGCAAATGGCCCGCATTCGGGATTGTTACCAGACTGGATCCAGGAACACCGGCTGCATAGGCGCGGCCATAGTCCACCGAAACCATCCCATCCTGCTCACCCCAGATAAAGAGCGTCGGAACAGCAACCCTGTGCAGCCGTCTCCGTAGCTTGGGATTATGCATGTAGGGCTCCCAGCACAGGCGAGCCGTCGATTCTATGTTCCTTGCGATGATATAAAGCTCTTCTTCCGAGCGCTCAGGCAAGCGTCGCTCACCACGCGTGGGGTCAGCCCATTTCAAAGCAGCAATCTTTTCGGGATGGACCGCATAGATATCGGCGATATCCCTCTGCATCGGCCCACCGATCTTGATGCCATAGGGATCGACAAGAGCCATCTTTGCGAAGACAGTTTCACTTTTCGTGGCCATTTCTAAAGCAACCCAGCCGCCCATCGAACAGCCAATGACCGGCACGCCTTCCAGTCCCAACCGCTTCACAACGTCGAGATAGAGATAGGCAACGTCATCCATCGTAACCCACTCAGGTCGATTGGAGAGGCCAAAGCCGGGCGGCCAAAAAAGCGTCACCTCATGGTTCGCTGCCAGTTGCTCCAAGAAGGGCGATTCCACCTCGAGACCGTCTTCCCCCGGCAGGAGGAGGACCGGACGGCCACTCCCGCGCCGCTGCACCTCAATCTGCACATCGGCAATCTGAACGAGTTCCGAGGTCACCGGGATGGTGAGCGGCTTCAACATTTGCGTTTCCTGCCCTGATTTGTTGATTTCTGTCATTTTGTGGCTCGCAGAACCCTTTGTAAAGAGCGAGCCCCATGCCTGGTTGACAGGGATCAGGGCCTTCACCACACTTCAGGCTAACAAGATATGGGAGGAAGACATGCCGAGAGGGCTTCGCATTGCGTTGACCATATCGCTGTGTCTGCTCGCCACTATGGGCCCGCCAGTCCGTGCAGACGCCATCTCAGACTTCTACAAGGGTCACACGGTTACCTTCGTGATCGGCTATCCGCCTGGTGGCGCTTATGATCTCTATGCGCGTCTGATCGCCCGAAACATCGGTCATCACCTGCCAGGTTCGCCCAGCGTCAACGTGCAGAACATGCCCGGAGCGGGCAGTTTGTCGGCCGCCAACCATGTCGCTAACCTTGCACCGCAGGATGGAACCTATGTGGTGGCAACAGGTGCCGCCCTTCCATTCGCCCCAATGCTCGATCCAACAGCTGCGCGCTTCGACGCATCCAAGGTCCAGTGGCTTCCATCACCAGCAAGCTTTGTGGCCCTGATGATTGCCTCCAGCGCCGCGCCAGCAAAGACTTTCGCAGACCTGCAGGCCAACGAAGTCCTGATGGGGACGCTAAATCCTGGTGCGACGCCGAGCTTTTATGCGGCGATCCTGAACGATGTACTCAAGACCCGCATCAAACTTGTCTATGGCTACGACTCCATGTCTCAGGCCATGCTGGCACTCCAGCGAGGCGAGGTGCATGGTTATCCAACAGCGCCCGCGGACAGCATGAAGCGTACCTATGCGAAGCTCGTGGCATCCGGTGACCTTCGTATTCTGCTGCAGATCGGCGGAAAGCCCAGTCCAGATTATTCGGGCGTGCCATTCATTCTGGACCTCGCGAAGAGTGATGAGGATCGTCAGATCCTAGACGTCTCGTTAGGCTCACTGAAAATCGGCTATCCCTATTTCATGGGCCCGCAGGTACCCGCAGATCGCGTGAATGCCATGCGGCAAGCGATGCTCGATTGCTTTTCTGATCCAGCCTTAATGGCTGAAGCTGCCACACAAAACCTCGAAATCAACCCTGTAACGGGCGAGGAGGTCGAAGCAATCGTGAAGGCCGCCTACGGCGCTCCAGCGTCGATCATCGATCGGCTGAAAGGCATCTACCAAAAGCAAATGGCCCAATAACTGGGAGGGAGACGACTATGAGCATAACCCGATCTGTCGTCTCAATGACCCTTTTGCTGATGTCAAACATGACTGCAAACGCTGATCCAGTGACTGACTTCTATTCGGGGAAGACCGTCACGATCATAATAGGTTCCCCACCGGGCGGAGCCTACGACCTATATGCAAGGGCCATCGCTCACTTTCTGCCAAATTATATGCCCGGCAAGCCCACCGTGATCGTCCAGAACATGCCAGGAGCTGGTTCGCTCATTGCGGCAAACTACGTCAGCAACGTCGCGCCAAGGGATGGTACCTTCATGGGTGCCTTGAATTCAACTGTGCCCTATCAAAGGCTATTCGGTATTCCATCGGTCAAATTCGATCCGGTCCATTCAAACTGGCTCCCATCCCCATCGGGCTTTACGGCGCTATTGCTTGTTTCCAGGCATGCGTCTGTCCAGAGCCTGGCGGACCTGCAGGAACGACCTGCCCGCATAGCCACCTTGAGCCCTGGTGCCACGCCGAGCTTTTTCGCGGCCATTTTCAACGATGTCTTCAAGACGAAGATAGTTCCAATCACCGGCCATCCCAGCATGCCGGAGGCACTGATCGCCATGCAACGTGGGGAAGTCGACGGTTTTCCCAGCACACCGTGGTCATCCCTGCAGCGAAACTACGCACACCTTCTCTCGAATAAGGAGATCACAGTTCTGCTGCAATATGGCCAAAGCCGGATACCGGAGCTCTCAGATGTGCCTTTCGCACAGGACATAGCACCCACCGCAGAGGACAAAGAACTCCTCGACGTAGCAGTTTCGCCAACCATCGTCGGCTTTCCTTACCTCATGGGTCCCGACGTGCCCACCGAGCGCGTTTCAGCTGTGCGAAAAGCTCTCATGGATGTCTTTGCCGACCAAGGCTTCAAGTCTGAGGCGGCGAGGATGACCCTTGATGTCGCTCCTGTAGCAGGAGATGAGGCACAACGCATTGTCAGGGCTGCTTATCATGCCAGCCCGACAGTGACAGAGCGGATACGCAAAATCTATGATTCGCAGCTTAAGTAGAGTGTATCCTGACCACTAAGAACCGGCATGCCTCCTGCATCAAAAACAGCGGAGAGGGACCCATCATGCGCGCATTTGAGGACCATTGCTGGAAAGACATCGTCACCGATGAAATGCTGGAGATATATGAACCCTACGCGCGCCAAACGCGTGTGGGCATGAACCCAGCCCTGATCCTCGTTGATCTTTACAACAAGGTCTACGTGGGTGGCAGCATACCTGTGAAGGCGGCGAACCGGATCCAACCTGGCTCCTGCGGAGAACTAGCCTGGAATGCCCTGCCCCATACGGTTCGACTGCTCGCAGCAGCGCGCAGAGCTAAGTTGCCAATTATTTACAGCAGCCGGCATGCCCGAACTCGAGCCAAGGCAACCTTCCGGAAGGTCTCTGCGCCGGAGCCTGAAGAACTCTTCCATATTCAGGAACAGGTCGCACCAATTGAAGGTGATTTCATCATCTACAAGGAACGCGCATCCGCCTTCTTCGGGACCCCCCTTGTTGCCCATTTGCGCCTCATGGGTGCAGACAGCCTGATTATCTGTGGCGAAGCGACCTCCGGCTGCGTGCGTGCAACCGTGATGGATGGATTCAACTACGGATTTCACTGCTCAGTCGTTGAAGAATGTACATTTGACAACACTCTTCTCTGCCACAAGATCAATCTGTTTGATATGCATCACAAATACGCCGATGTGATGGGCATTGACGACGTGGTCGCCCACCTCGACGGGATCAATCAAGCTTGAATCTGCAGTTTCACCCTCTTCGCTCTGCAGCCATTTGATCGTTATCATAACCAGAAAAATGACAAGCAGATTCGCGTACGCTTGAGTGGGCGCGGAGCAACGGCTTCTCCACATGGCAGATCTGAGCAACCTTGGGACAGCGTGATGCGAAGGCACAACCCTTAGGTAAATTCAGCGGACTTGGAAGCTCGCCGCTCACAATCTCGATGCGACGCTGTGATTCGATCGAAGGATCAGGAACCGGAATGGCATCAAGAAGGGCCCGGGTATAGGGATGGGCCGGCGAACCGAAGACTTCCTCTGCTGGGCCATATTCAACGACCTCACCAAGATACATGACGGCAATCCGATCCGAAATATATCGGACCGTCATAAGGTCATGAGAGATGAATACCAAACTGAGTTGCAGCTCATCTTTCAAATCGCTGAGCAGATTGATGATCTGGGCGCGAACGGAAACATCGAGCGCTGATGTCGGCTCATCTGCGACAACCACAGTGGGATTAAGGGCAAGTGCTCTTGCAACGCCGATACGTTGACGCTGACCGCCACTGAGCTGGCTTGGATAGCGATCAAGATATGACGGATCAAGCCCAACCTGCGCGATCAGAGCCCGCACGCGCTCCCCACGTTCAGCTTTCGTGCCACGCTCAGTGACAGCGAGCGGTTCTGCAATAATGTCAAAAATCTTCATTTTTGGATTGAACGAGGAATTAGGGTCCTGAAACACCATCTGCGCCACGCCGCCGACGAAGATCTGGCCTTGGGTCGACTGGTCCAGTTCGAGCAATAAGCGCGCAACAGTACTTTTACCGCAACCACTTTCCCCGACAATGCCAAGCGTCTCACCACGCTTGAGACGAAGATTGATACCATTGACCGCCCTGACAACCTGTGTCTTTCCCCATGGAACTATTGGTTTCTGCACAAAATGCTTATGCAGATCATTGATTTCCATGACATCGCTTTGTGCTGTCAAAACGGCATTTGAAGAAATTCTTGGACTAGGCAATGTCGCCGCTATCTCAACCTCATTAAGACCCTGCGCACGCCAGCAAGCTGAGAGATGACCGGAAGCGCGCTCCTCCAATTCCGGCATAAGGTCCGTACATCGATCCATGGCAGCAAGGCACCGTTCCTTGAAGGCGCACCCAGCTGGGGCCTGACGCATGTCGGGGGGAAATCCCGGTATCTGCAGCAATCGATCCCGCCTTTCGCCGTCGACCTTGGGGATCGTGCGAAGCAGGCTTTGCGTGTAGGGATGTCTGGGAGCAGCAAAGATATCAGAGGCGGCCCCAAACTCAACGAGGCGCCCCGCATACATGACCCCAACCTTGTTGGCGAAGCGCGCCACGAGTCCAAGGTCGTGGGTGATAAAGATCATCGCCGTGCCAGTCTCTGCGGTAAGATCCTTCAGCAGTTCGACGATCTGGGCCTGAATGGTGACATCGAGCGCCGTTGTCGGCTCGTCGGCAATCACAAGGCGTGGATTGCAGCAAAGCGCCATTGCGATCATGACGCGCTGGCGCATTCCTCCACTCATTTCGAATGGATAAGAATCAATTCGGCGTTCGGCATCCGGGATACCGACCTTATTAAGCCAACCAATTGCAACATTGCGAGCGTCAGCTCGTGACATATGTAGATGTCGCATGATCGGCGGAATTAGCTGGCCACTTACACGCATCACTGGATCGAGAGAAGACATAGGATCTTGAAAAATCGTCCCGATCTGGGATCCCCGGATTCTATTGAGCTGGCGCTCTGACATAGCCGCGAGGTCCCGATCACCGAGCAGGATTTTGCCTTTCACCACACGTCCCGGATAGGCAAGAAGCTGTATGAGTGACATGGCCATGGCACTTTTGCC
>CAISZN010000478.1 GCA_903889985.1 uncultured Hyphomicrobiales bacterium
CCGACCGCAGCACTGGACGTGTCCGTGCAGGCGGTTGTGCTGAACCTGCTCGCCGATCTCAAGTCGCAACTGGGGATGAGCTATCTCTTCGTCAGCCATGACCTGCATGTGGTGCGGCTGATCTGCGACAGGGTCATCGTGATGCGCCAGGGGCGCATCGTGGAGGAAGGGACGTCGCAGCAGGTACTGGAAGCGCCACAGGCGGACTATACCCGCGAACTGATTGCCGCCATTCCCCATCCGCCGGCCCTGGCTGGCGCCTAGGGCTGGGATCTCTATTTGCCGGTGACGCCTTCTTCATCTGACGGGGGCGTTGGCTCAGCGGCCGGTGATCTGGGTGCCTTCTTGTGGCGTTCCTGCAGGATCTCGAGCTGCATCTGCTGGATCTCGGCAAGGCGCTGCCACTGCTTGGAGATCAGATAATCGATCTTCTCGTGCAGGTGGCGAATTTCAAGTTCGGCCTTCAGGTTCACCCGATAATCGTTGAGCGCACGGACGCGATCCTTGGCGTCCTGACGCTTCTGGCTCATCATGATGATCGGTGCCTGCACAGCCGCGATACACGACAGGACCAAATTCAACAGGATAAACGGATAGGGATCGAAGGCCTTCGTCTCGCCCTGGTAAATATTGAAGCCCATCCAGACCAGCAGAACGAAGGCAAAGGACAGCAGGAATGACCAGCTGCCACCGAAGCTTGCCAGATGATCGGACAGGCGCTCGCCAAGCGTACGGTGCTCTTCGAATTCCTCTTCGGTGTTCTCCGCGATCGTATCCTGGTTCGAGATGCTCTCGGTGACCTGACGATCAAGCTCCGTGAATTCACCGTGCTCCTGCTGCAGCAGGTCCTCGACATATTCCGCGCGATAGCGGGCGAGTTCGCTCCGGCTGATCTTCGCATTTTCAGGAAGGTCGGGATAATCCTGCCGGATGCGCTCGACCATGGCGGGACGGAGCTCTTCGATCGCGACGAGATCACGCTTTCGGTAGATCTCGCCCGTGATCGAGGGCGCCTTCTTTTTGCGCCGCGCCTTCTGTGGCCGCTCAGGGCCGCTCTCACCCCCCTCGTTCGACTCCCCGAGGATGATCGTGTCCTCGGCCTCAGGATCGAGCTCAGCCTTGGCGGACTCGTCGTGGGGGAACTTGTCAATCATGGTACCATCCTGTGTCGCCGCAGACATGACTGCCATTCATGACAGTCTCGTGACATTCGAAATCCGGGATCGGGCAGACTTGTCGACAGGATAAAGCCCCTTCGGGGAGCGCGAGAGGCAACCAGACCGTTGTAGGACGGGAAACTCGCTACATCCGGCACATTGAGCCGCCCGAAGGACATCCATGAGACCTTTTATGCCAAAGGCATGAGCAAAACACGTGGAGACATAGCAGTTAGTTAACCCTTAATATTTAACCTAGGGACCGCTCCAGATCGTCAGCGGACCCTGAAATGTCAAATATTTACCAGGCGCCAACCCGTAACAGCCTATTTGGTACCCTGCGCAATTTGCTGAGTACCCGATCGATTGGCGGCAAGATCAATGGCCTCATCGCCATCGCCATTCTCTTCCAGTTGTGTACGGTCGCCTACCAGCTTCTGGAATATCGGGACGGTATCTGGAGCCAGCGCCGCCACGAACTGTCGAACCTGACCTGGGTCGCCCGTTCGATCGTGGAAAGCGAATTCGCCTTGGCTGAAGCCGGCAAGCAGACGATGGCCGTCGCGCAGGACAATGCGAAGCGCCGCCTCGGCGGCCTGCGCTACAACAAGGATGACTATTTCTGGATCAACGACATGACCCCCAAGATGGTCATGCACCCCGTCCGCCCCGAGCTGAACGGCCAGGATCTTTCCGACTACAAGGACCCCAACGGCAAGAAGCTGTTTGTCGAATTCGTAAAGACGGCACAGAAGGATGGTGCTGGCTTCGTGGACTATGACTGGCCAAAACCCGGTGCCGACAAACCCCAGCCCAAACTGTCCTATGTCGTCGAGTTCAAGCCCTGGTCCTGGATCATCGGTACTGGCGTCTATGTGGACGACCTCGAGACCCTGTTCATGTCTCGTCTAAAGATCGCTGGCGGCATTGTTCTGGCCCTGATCCTGATCAGCGCTGCCATCTCGGCCACTCTTGGACGCCGCATCGCCCGGTCCATCGGCGGCATGAGCGCCACCATGGCAGACCTCGCCTCGGGGACGCTGGATGTGCAGATTGCCTCGGAAGTTGGGACCGCCGAGCTGAATTCCATGGCCCAGGCCCTCGAAATTTTCAAACGCAACTCCCTGGACAAGTTAGGTCTCGAGGAGCAGGCCCGCTTGCAGCAGCAGATCAGTGAAGCGGCGCGCCAGAAGGCCGAAGTCGAAGCCATTCAAAGTGAGCGCCAGCGGGTAGTGACCTCCTTCGGCCAGGCGCTGTCACGCCTCGCCTGCAAGGACCTCAGCTACCGCATCACAGATGAAGTGCCGGAAGCCTATGTTGCACTGCGCAACAACTTCAACGTCGCGCTCGACGAGATGGAGACAGCCCTGCGTCTGGTGCGCAGCAGCGCCGAAGTCATTGCAACAGGCGCCCGCGAGATCACATCAGCGTCCGATGACCTGTCTCGCCGGACTGAGCAACAGGCTGCCTGCATCGAGGAAACCTGCGCTGCCATGGTCGAGTTCTCGTCCGCGATCAACGAGACAGCAGATGCCTCGACGCGCACGAAGGACATTATTACGCAGGCGAAGGGGGAATCGATTGGGAGCGCGGAAGTCGTGCGCAATGCCGTCTCGGCCGTCGACGGCATTCTCGCATCGTCTCAGCAGATCAACCAGATCATTGGCGTCATCGACGAGATCGCATTCCAGACCAATTTGCTGGCCCTGAATGCGGGCGTTGAAGCAGCGCGAGCTGGAGAATCCGGGCGAGGCTTTGCCGTGGTCGCATCGGAAGTCCGAGCCCTTGCCCAGCGCTCTGCAGAAGCCGCCAAGGAAATCAAAAGCCTGATTTCGAAATCAGCAACTGAAGTTGCCACAGGCGCCGAGCTCGTTGGGGCAACCGGGCGGGCGATCGAGCGCATTCTTGGCCAGATCACCACGATTGATGGCGGCATCGCCAATATCGCAAGCCAGGCGATGGAGCAGGCCACCACGCTCAAGCAGGTCAACACGACCATAGGCGAGATCGACCAGACGACCCAGCACAACGCTGCCCTCGCCGAAGAAGCCACCGCCGCCTGCCATTCCCTGTCGCAGGAAAGCGAAAGGCTGGCACTCCTGGTCGCTGAATTTCGCGTCAGCCAGCCCAATGCTGCCCAGCAGACGAGCGGTCGCAGGGGCAGCAGCCTCGCCGCTTGATATCCCAAACCTTCCAGCAGCGCGGTGTCATCACCATGTTCGATACAAGAGACATAGCGAGCAACACTGCAACCCAGGGACCTCACCCTGCGCAACGACAGCAGGGTCGCGAGTTCAGCAGCAATATCATGCTGGAGTCGCTCGTGTGCGACGTGCACTGGACGTGCTTTCACGCTGCCACCATCTGCTATCTCATTCACGCGGCCTTGAGCATCGGGCAGGACCTGCGCCTGGGGGCATGGCGGCATCTTTTCTATGACAACACCAAGATCTCACAGCTCGGCCTGCGGTATTGCAGCGAAATGGACATCCCCATTCCGGCCCAGAAAGCCCTTGTAGACTTCCTTGCAGCACAATCGAAAGCCCTGGCAGCGACCAGCAAGGCCATCAGAGGGGCACAGATTCATGCGAGCCTGAGCCGAGCTCAGCTCAGCCCCTTGCGCGCACCGTGGATCGACGCGGCCCAGCACGCCCTGCGGGCTCTTCAGCAATTGGACAGCGCTACTCATTCTCGTATTCCGAAGGAATACAACGAAAATGAACGCGTCCTTTCTGCTTTCCTGCGTGAGGCCATCGCTGGACAGGCACACCGCATGAACGAGTGGAGTGAAATAACTCTGCCGACATTGGCACAGCGTCGACTGGAGCCTCGTGCAACGACTGGCCAAGCCTGCCAAATCCTGACGAACGGGGGCCCAATTTCAGCGCTTCTCGTGAACGTATCCCGTCACGGCCTGGGCATGTCATGCGAAAGGCCGTTCCAGACGGGGCAACAACTGACCATCGCGCTGATGGATGGCCGCACGCTCGAAGGCACGGTCGTGCGCAGTCACGGCCGCTCCTTCGGCCTGCGCCTGAACCATGCGCTGTCAGCTGCCGACCCGCTGTTCCTGGCATCCTGAGAAATCAGGGCAACCGCACCGCTGCAGAAAGGACCGGCTCTGGAGGGGCCTGTCGTAACTGGAACTCATCAGCGATCGGAAGTGGACCTCCGCAGAGCACACAGAAGAGCAGGGCAGCCACGAACGGAATGAGCCCTAAGTATGCTCCGTGATCGCGCATATCGCGGCGGGCTGGCAGGTTGGTCGGCATTCAGATCCCCATGAGGCTCGCTCGTCACAAGCAACCCGCTTGCCAACTGGCAGACCTCTGCAATCTATTTAACAACCATGCGTAGCTGCAGTGACATTGCGATGAAGCTGGTGAATGGCATCGGCAAGGCCACGGCGCCACAAGCTGACCGTCCAAACGAACTGTTGATCAAGGTATTGGCACAAGACCCATCGCTGGCAGAATGAATCTGGTGTTCAGGCGGCCAAACTTTTGAGGCTTTTCACCAGGTCATTCAGTCGATGCCCTTCCGGGTCCGCCTGGGCTGCCAACCTCGCCTGCAACAGGGCATCGGCAAAGTGTTGCCGCGGCAGTCGACCTGACAGCATCGGCTGTACAACGTCGTCCGTGATACAACGCCAGCTTGCGTGTCCTCGCTTCCAGGTATCGCCATAACCGCGCACGAGGGAAGCCGTCTCGATCAACTGCAAGGCTGCAGCAGGGTCGACCGCAAGTGACGCCTCGACCAATGTCAGCCACTCATCGACCCAGGCAGCTTCCTGGATCGCCCGCAAGGACTTCGGACGCCAGGGCTTCATCGCCGCAAGCATTTTCAGCAACAGGAAGCCGAATATGCCTGAAGTTCGAATCTTGAGCGGGAATGACAAACTGGAGAGACGCAGCCTTTGGCTGGCAACCAGTAGCGGTCTGCCAATCCACAAGGGGAGAACAGACAGAAGCTCTTCTGGCCCGGGTTTCAGGAACTCTGTCACTTCGACGATGTCACCGTCGCGAGCCTTGGCCTCACGAGCAAGTCGCAAAAGCCGTTCGTCCCGCAATTTCAACTGCGCAACCCGGATGGTGTCCTCACTGGACATGCGCACGGCCAAATGGCGGGCAAGTTCATTGAGCAACTCATCATCGGCATTTGGGAGGGAAACAAAGCGCAGGATTTTCTGAACAAAGCTGCGCGCGAGCGCCTCATCCTGGAAATCGACGAGCCTGTGAATTCCCTCACTCACCGTCGCATGAATCCCGGAGGGCAGCCCTTCCAGGAGGTCCTCCAGCCCGACCGGCGGTAAGGCTCTCAGAGGCCGGTCCGGGGTTCCAGGAGCAACGGGACCAGGTGACGCCTGCGTCACGACATTCCGTCCCAGATCAAAGCCGCGCAGATTGGCGTCAACCGCGCGACCATCGCGCCGGATTGCGGCGCGAAGGCTATCGGGCTGCATGGGCAGCAAAAGGCTGATCGCACCTAACAGAACTGAATTGACGTGGCACGAGGCACTTGCAGCGATTGCCCCGAAATCAGCGAATGTTGCCTGACGAGCAAAACGCTCGACAACTCCTCGCATCTGCTGGACATCAGCGCGCCCATCGCCCATCGCCATACGTTCCTGGATCGTAAACACGCGCTGGGTCGACGATATGACCGTCGTGCGATCCTGCGTCACAAAGCCTCCATGGACGACCCGCGTTGCCTCCAGCAGTTCCGAAGCAACCACAAGGTCGACTTCACCAGGGCAAGGACTGAGAGCCATCACGGCAGACTGTCCCTCCGCGCGATCCATGATCTCGATGTAATAAGTTGTTGCTCCAGTCCTCTGCGCAACGCCAGGAATTGACGTGCGCTGCGCCATGAAGCCTTCCGCAACAGCAGCATCGGCAATCCAGCCAGCCAGGACGCCACCGCCTTCACCGCCAAGTGCAGCGATCAGAATTCGCAGGTGCCGGCTCATGCATCAGGTCCCTGATGGGCCGGAGACAACCACCGTCGAACAGCAAGTGCCGCGTTCCGCCGCAAGCGATCCAGGACCGAAGGATTCTGAATGACATCGATCTGGGCAAAAGACGGACACAACTGGGCGGCATGGGAGACCTCACCGCAGAGCCCGCAGCCGACACAATCAGACTGAACATGAGCCACCGGATCTCGCCTCAAAGGATCCTCGTTGGGCTTGATGGTCAATGAAGGGCAACCCGATAATCGCATGCAGGAGTGATCGCCCGTACAGACCTCTGGATCAACCCAGAAGCGGCTGCGCACGACCCGGGTCCCGGAGGCAACGGCCTTGGCCTCAAGAGGCCGAACACGACGCTGGCGCGCGAGTTGGCATTCGCCATCTGCAATGATGACCTTCAGGCCCTTGGTCGTGGCGCCCAGCGCCTTGCGCAGGGCAGAGCGAACCTTGGAAACACCATAAGAGCGGACACGGGTGACGGAGGTGACACCCATGCCCCTCAGCGTCTTCTCGATATCGACACCCTTGCCGCGCCCATGCGGATTTGGAGCGCTGGACGGTAGATCCTGTGCACCGGTTGCGCTGGAATATCCGTTGTTCATCACAACCAGGACGGAATCCTGTTTGTTCAGGACAGCGCCCGCAACGCCGGTCAGCAATCCATTATGCCAGAAGCCGCCATCACCCATGACGCTGACTGGCCGCTGCTTTTGCGTACCGGCCACAGCAGCCGCGGAGGCCAATGACATTCCATATCCGAGAATGGAATTACCCTGATCGAAGGGAGCAAAGGTCGCAAAGGCATGGCAGCCGATGTCTGCCGCCACATGCACAGGGCCACTCTCCTGGCGCAGCAACTTCATCGCTGAAAACACGGGTCTCTCAGGGCATCCGGTGCAGAAGCCAGGAAGGCGCGGCGGCGGCGGCGCGGAGGCCTGCCGCACCTCCCGCAAATGCGCGTCAGTGGACGCAATCCAGCCATCCAGTTTTTCACTGGACTGATCGTTTGCAGCCAGGAAGGCAGACAGGCCACGCGCCATCACCATTGGCGAATATTCGCCGGCAGAGGGCAGAACATCCTTCCCAAACAAGCGTGTCTGGATATCCGCCCTGCGCAGGATTTGTCCAACAGCCTGTTCGATGAATTCCGGGTGTCCTTCCTCGACGATCAGCACGGACTTCTTACCGGCGCAAAACCCTGTAATTTGAGAGGGCGCAAGCGGATGAGTCACGTTCAGAACGAGAACGGGAATATTGGCACGGGCAAAACCATCTGACAGGCCAGCTGTCTCAAGCCTGCCATTGAGTGCATTGAAAAGCCCGCCTTGAACAATGATTCCGAGCTCATGCTGCTCCGGCCCCACGATCTCATTGAGCTTTTGATCGACAATGAATTTCTGGGCAGCTGGCAGGCGACGCTGGATCTTGTCGGCTTCCTGCACGAATGTCACCGGAGGATGCGATAGCCGCATATATTGAAAGTCCGCAGGCTTATCGATCGGATTTGCCGCAGACCAGGTGGCAGCCACATTGTCCTTCGCCTCGAAGCTGCCGAAGACATGGCAGGCGCGAATGCGAAGCTCCATGATGACTGGCGTGTTTGACGCTTCTGAAAGCTCAAAACTCTTTTCGACCATGCGCACGATGGTCGTCAGATCGGGCCGAGGATCCAACAGCCACAGGGAACTTTTCAAGGCAAAAGCATGTGTGCGTTCCTGGATGACACTCGCGCCCTCACCGTAGTCTTCCCCAACGACGATCAATGCACCACCCAAAACCCCGGGAGATGCGAGATTGGATAGAGCATCAGCTGCCACATTGGTCCCAACAATGGATTTCCATGTCACGACGCCGCGCAGCGGATAGTTGATCGAGGCTCCAAGCATGGCAGCCGCGGCGGCTTCATTCGTGCAGGACTCAACATGAATACCGAGATCAGACAGCTGATCCTGAGCTTCAATCATGACATCAAGCAGATGACTGACCGGAGCTCCCTGGTATCCACCCACATAGGCCACACCGGACTGAAGCAGGGCCTTGGTGACAGCCATGATCCCTTCGCCATGGAAGATCTGGCCACTCCCAAGCTTCAGCGACTCAATTTCACGCGCGAAGCTGACTTCTGCCAATTTACCCTCCCGTCATTCCCAGGAATTCTGGCAGAACTTCATGGTATTGCAACGTCAGCTCGCTGACAGCCTCGCGATGACCTCATCAGGTATGGGGATAGATTTGATCCTCGTCGGATCCTCCGGGTCCTTCGCGGCCCAGACGCGCTTCTCCCAGGCTTCAATCGCCACTGCCTGCCCCTTGAAAACAAGGTGCTCGACATCGAAACTGCTTCGGCCCCACCTTCCTATGCGGCTTTCAATGAGGATGTCGTCACCAAAGCTCGAAGGAATTTTGAAATTGGCCCGTGTATCCAGCATCGGCCACCCAACAATGCCAAATCGGGCCTGAGCCTGCCTTTTTGGAAAGCCCGCCATCTCGAACAGGTGAGTCGTGGAGGCATCGAACATCTCAAAATAGCGCGGATAATAGACAATGCCTGCAGCATCGCAGTCACCCCACTCAATCCTGACGGTTCGACGGTTGACGAACATCCATTGCCTCCAGCTCTGTTGCTCATACAGGTAGCATGGACGACACCCCCCAACCAAGTGGCGAGTGATCATGGCAAGTCAGGGGACATGTCACCTGTCGCAGGGCCTGACGACCGGCCCTTGAGGGTTCACGCGAAGATATCTCCTGTGACACCTCACGGACTTACAAAGGCTTTGCACGAATGATCTGACCACGGATCCTCCGGCTCCTGAGGCAGGCAAGATCAGCGGCCCCGACGTCACGCTGCCTTCTTGGCAAGATAGAGATCGAGAGACTGGCGGGATGTTTCAAACTCATCAATCAGTGTCTCAACGGATGCATTGAACTCATCTGCAACAAAATCTTTCGCCCCGGACTCCATTTGACGCGCATGACTGGAAAGTTTCTGTAATCCGAACATGGCTGATGCGCTTTTGAGCGAGTGCGCTTCCCGCGAAATCCTTTCGTGCATGGCGGGACAAACAAGATCCCGCATGCCGGCCAGACGGACTTCCGTTTCCGAGTAGAAGACAGATTTAAGTTCCGCCACCATTTCGCTGCCCAGTTCATCAAGCAAAGAGTCTACGGCATCGCTGTCGAAGCGTTCTTCCTTGGCGGAGCTCGGCTGGCTTGGTGCAAGCATGACCTGATCCGCTTGTTCCAGCTTCGGCTTTGTCGTTGATATCAGCTGGACTGCGCGCGCCATCGCCTCAATCAGGGTCGCCTTACGAACGGGCTTCACGACAAAGTCGTTCATCCCAGCTTCAATGCAGGCTGCGCGATCTTCACCAAAGGCGTTCGCCGTAAAGGCAATGATTGGCAGGTTCAGGAAATCGCCGCCCTTGGACCGAATCGACCTGGTCGCCTGGATCCCATCCATCTCAGGCATGCGCATATCCATGAGGACAAAGTCGACGGGGAGCGTTGATACCAACCCCACAGCCTCCATGCCATTGGCCGCAAAATGAATCTGGAAATCAAACGGCTTGAGCATGTTTGCAACAACGAGACGATTGGTTGCGTCATCATCTGCAACGACGATGCGACATTGACGCCCCAGGGTTCGCAGGGATGCAGATAAATCGATGCCCTTGGACGATTTTACAGCAGTCGTGTCTTCGGTTTCGATTTTGATAACGGGAAAGGCAATCCGGAAGACAAACGTGGTTCCGCGACCAACCTCAGAAGTGACATCGATAGTGCCACCCATCTGGACGACCAGACGCTTGCAAATCGCCAGACCAAGACCCGATCCACCGAAGCGGCGGGTTATGGAATTATCCGCCTGCATAAAATCCTTGAACAGTTCGGAGACGCGTTCCGGCGGAATCCCAATTCCAGTGTCCGTCACACTCCAGGCGATTGTCGCCATGTCTGAATCATATTTATCCAGCCGCATCTCGACCATCACACGACCAGTGTCCGTGAATTTGATGGCATTGGACATGATGTTGAGCAGAACCTGTCGCACCCTGCCCGCATCGCCGCGGATCGCTTTCGGGATCATGGGGTCGGATTGGAAACCGAAGTTCAGCCCCTTTGCTGAAGCCTGAGGCTCGACGATTGGCAGCAGTCCCTCAACCAGATGATGAGGTGAAAAATCAACTGGCTCAAGGACCACCTTGCCAGCTTCAAGCTTTGAGAAGTCCAGAATATCATTCAGAATCCCAAGCAGGTTATCCCCAGCATTGTATATGGCCGAAACTGACTTTCGTTGTTCCTCATCCAGCTTTGTATCGAGCAGGCAGCTTGCAAGCCCAAGAACAGCATTCATGGGCGTTCTGATTTCATGGCTCATCATAGCCAGGAACGATGATTTTGTTGCATTAGCGGCTTCTGCGGCCCTGGCTGCTTGGGCCTGGGCTCGCCACCACCGGCTAATGAAGACAGAGGACAAGATCACCACAATACCGCAGGCAATGGACATAATGACAAGCAGTCGCGTAATTCGACGCCAGTCGCTCAGTGCGGTCGCCTCATCGAGACCTGCCGATATGACCATGGGGTAATTTGAAAGCGTGGATGCGGTCAGAATGCTTGGGGCCGCATGCTTGACCCCCTCATCCCTGTATGTGCCCCCCTCGGCAAGCGCCTTGCTGATTGGCCGGCTGACCTTCTTGCCGATATCCTTCGTTGAGGGAAATTGCGCAAGCAGCAGCCCGTCCTGACGGGTGAGCATGACGGTTGTCGACGCGGTGCTTGAGGTCGCACCGAAGAAATTCTCGAAGTACTGAAGCGAAATGGCACCCAGGATGAGTCCCATGAAGTCGCCATTCGGGTCATTGAGCCGACGTGCAAGATAAATCACCCAGGTCCCATCGCCCCGGTTTGGTACGGGCTCACTGATGTATGTCTCAAGATTCGGATCTGCCTTCAGAGCTTTGAAATAGTCACGATCCGATACATTCACTTTCGGAATTGGCCAGAAGCGGGAAAAGTTCAGCAGCTTCCCGTTCTTGTCGATCATCGTAACGGCATCAATCTGCGGAAGGCCTGACAGCTTATCCTTGAGGAAGAGATGTGTGTCGAAGTCAGTGACATTATTCTGATAAGAGCTCGCGTCGTTAACACCGCGACGGATCAGGTAATCGCTGACACTGCTCATCACCAGGTCCAGCGATTTGAAAGAGCGATCCGCCTGCTCACTCAGCGTCAGTGTATAACGACCCAGTTCAGCTTCTGCAGTCTTCAAAGTGCTTTGGCGATATTCGTAGAGAAAGGCCACGTTGCCAATGATAATGGCCAGGCCAAGCGCAACGATACCGCCAATAAGTACTTTCAAACGATCAAACTGGAAGGTTGAACGCGCTTGCATCGGGATGTCCCATCTCATCGCTGTCGGCTCAGGCGGCCCTGGCGTCCTATTGCTGCTTCAGAATGTTGACCCACTTGCTGACTTCAAGCTTGACGGTAGCTCGAAGCGCATCAGGACCTCGCTGGCCCGCGGGATATAATTCGCCACCCAGGTTTTCGAGCTGCTTGCGCGTATCGGGGTCATCCAGGGCTGCATTGAGGGCGGAGGTCAGCTTTTCCGCAACCGCAGGCGGTATATCCTTTGGAGCGAAAATCCCCATCCAGGACGTCATCATGAAGCGATCCATCTTGAGTTCGACACTGGTGGGAACACTTGGAAGTGCGGGACTGCGGCGCTCTGACGCAATGACGAATGCCCGCACGCGCCCTTCGCGCACATGCGGGACGACCGAAACCAACTGGTCACAAAGATAGTCGACCTTACCCTGAGACAGCGCCGCGACAGCGGGCCCTACGCCCTGAAAAGCTGCCACATGCGGGTCAAGACCCAGGAGACTATTGAACATCTGGCAAGCCACATAAGACACAGATCCGACGCCGGCGTGAGCCATCGTCAAGGGCTTTGCAGGATCCTTTGAAAATTGCACAAATTCTTCAGCCGATGTGGCCGGAAAGTCTCGTCTCGTTACGACAATGACAGAGGTCGAATCGATGAGACCGATCGGTGTAAAATCGCTGACTGGATCATAGGCGAGTGACTTGTAAAGTGCAGATGCAGCTCCATGCGTGCCAGCGTGTCCAACCATGATGGTGTATCCATCAGCCGTCGCGCGCTTCACCCTGGTTGCCGCCGTTGTACCACCGGACCCGACAACATATTCGAGAATGACTTGCTGCCCGAGATCCTGAGACATCTTCTGAGCGACAATTTTTGCTACAGCATCGACTGCGCCGCCGGCAGCAAAGGGAATAACCATTGTGACAGGTCGCGCAGGAAAGACCCCCTGTGCGTCTGCAAAAGCGACGCTTGCAAGGCAGAAGGCGGTCGCAAATAAGACCCGCGCAGCTGACGGAATGGACAGAGTACGCACAAAGGCCTCGCATTCACGGATCTGACGGAACACGCGTTGAAGGCGTGTCACGGTCCAATCGTCCTGCATAGACCTTTAGAAAAGGTGTAATGCTTTCCTGAATCCAGTAGTCGCAGCCCTCATGACAGATCGTTCTATCTGGCCGATCAGAAGTTCAAGATAAATAGACATGAATAGGCTGATCGAATATTTTGGGTAAACAGCCGGTTACCAACGAAGGGCGTAGGATTGCATTCAGCCATCTCTCCGCAGCTACCACAATTCAAGCTCTCTGAATCGAAGTCCACGATCAGCCAGGATCGATGCAATATGCCGGTCTTGACGACATCGATGGGAGACGAAAGTAATTTCGCAATTTCTGACCCATTCGGAGGCTAGAAGGAATTCATTTACCAGAAGGATGAAGGCCAATATTTTTTGAGGGAACGGCCTGAAGATGAATGAGCTTATTGGCTCGGCCGGGAACCTGTCCTCACGAACTTGAGCCCGCAAGGAGACCGGCTTGCCAACCTCACCCTTTCGAGCGGCGGCAAAACTGTTTCCTTCTTCAGGTCGCTACGTGATCCAAGAGCCACCTGGGACGTGGTTGTATCAGAGGGAGGGGTAACTCGGCGCTTCTCAGCTTGTCATCAATCATCAGCCCTGGGCCACGGGCGGAAGCCATAATTGCTTCAACTTGAGCCGTGGCCATCGTGGATTCCAGCGGGGATCAAAGGACGACAGGTCCGCGTTCAGGCATAAAGACTTGAGCCAAGCGTCGATAGACACGACGTGGATGAAATCCATGACCAATAGACGGGCTCAAATCATTATCCCGGCAAGGGTCAGCCACACCCCTTCTGGAATGCCTCTGTCTCATCCATGCGGCTGCTCTCCGCCGTGATCAGCTTTGGAAGGGAGCGGCTTCCCAAGAAGAACATGAGCCCGTTCGCGAGCCTTCTGGAAGATGACGTAGAGCCCCGGGATCAGAAAGATACCAATGAGGCTTGCCGCCAGCATGCCGCCGAAGACGGCCATGCCCACGGCCCGTTGCGTGGCTGCACCCGCCCCTGTAGCCCGGACAAGTGGCACCAGCCCAAGAATGAAGGCAAAGGACGTCATCATCACTGCGCGGAAGCGCAGGCGCGCTGCTGTCACCGCCGCCTCGACGACATCATGCCCGTCGCGTCGCTGTTCCATGGCAAATTCGACGATGAGGATGGCATTCTTGGCAGCCAGAGCGATGAGGACGACAATGCCGATCTGTGCAAACACATTGTTGTCGAGTCCTGAGACCATCAAGGCCAAGAATGCGCCGGACAGGGCCACCGAAACTGACATGAGAACGGCCACGGGAATGGTCCAGCTTTCATACAATGCAACAAGGAAGAGATAGGCAAAAAGAACAGCAAGCATGAGGATGCCGCCTGTCTGTCCGCTTGCAGCCTTTTCCTGAAGCGCGGTTCCTGTCCATTCGAAACCATAGCCTGGTGGAAGGTTGGCCCGCGCCACCTCCTCCATGGCTGCGATGGCCTCTCCCGTCGATCGTCCAAGGGCAGGGCTGCCATTGAGCGTTACCGACCGCAGATTGTTATAGCGAACGATGGAAGACGCGGCAGTGCTCACCTCCACGTCGGCAATGGCGCGGAGCGGAATCATGTCTCCTGCAGCATTCCGCAACTGGATTCGGAATATATCCGGCACACTCATGCGTGCCTGCGCGTCCGACTGCACCTTGACCTGCCAGCTCCGCCCAAACAGATTGAAGTCATTCACGTAGCTTCCACCTAGCGCCGTCTGCATGGCCGAATAGACATCCGCCAAAGGCACGCCAAGGGTCTGAGCGCGGTCGCGGTCGACCTTGACGACAATCTGAGGTGTCGAAGCACTGAAAGTGGTGAAAACGTTGCGTAGCCGGGGATCCCCATTGGCCGCAATCATGAGTCCACGCGACACCGCAGCTATGTCCTCAGGCTTTGCACCGGCGAGGCTCTGCAGCTGGAATTCGAACCCGGAGCCGGAGCCAAGCCCGACGATCGGCGGCAGGTTGAAGGGGAGGACGATACCAGCAGCAATGGTTGAGAACGATCTCCTCAGATCTGCCAGGGCGGCGAAGACGGAAAGCGATGGATCTTTGCGCTCATCAAAGGGCTTCATCGTGACGACCATGAAGGCCTTGTTGGGCAGTGCAATCCCATCGAGCAGGCTTCGCCCCGTCACCGCAAAGACGCTCTGACGCCATGGCTTGGCTAGGATCTGCTGTTCGGCTTCCTCAAGCACTTTCGTCGTGCGCTGAACTGAAGCCGCATCCGGGAGCTGCATCTCGGCCATGAAGGCCCCCTGATCTTCCTCTGGAAGGAAGCCCGTGGGAACGCGACCATTCAGCCAGCCAACCGAGGCGGCGAAGACGAGCAGCAACCCCAAAGAGACAAGAGAACGACGAGCCAGCGGCCGCACCATGAGCGCATAGCGATCCCGTGCCTTGTCAATCCCACCCTGCAGCGACTTCATGATGCCTGAGGGGGGCGCCCTATGCTTCAGGATCAGCGAACACAAGGCAGGAGACAGCGTCAGCGCATTGATCGCCGAAATCACCATCGACACGGACACGGCAACAGCGAATTGCTTGTAGAGCTGGCCTGTGATCCCGGGAATGAAGGCCGTCGGCACAAAGACGGACAGCAGCACCAGGGTAATCGCAATGATCGGCCCGGTAATCTGCCCCATTGCTTTTTCGGTGGCCTGCGCAGGCGTCAGGTGCGGCTCATGCTCCAGCACATGTTCGACATTTTCGACAACGACAATGGCGTCATCCACAACAATGCCGATAGCCAGCACCAGGGCCAGCAGTGAGATGGTGTTCAGCGAGAAGCCGAAGGCGAGCATGACCGCGAAAGTGCCGACCAAGGCAACCGGCACCGCGAGGATAGGAATGATCGTTGCTCGGAGGCTTCCAAGAAAGATGAAGACGACGATACCGACGAGAACAAAGGCTTCCAGCAATGTATGCTTGACGCTCTCCATGGTCTTCTCAACGAAGACCGTGGAGTCATACATGATGTCATAGGCCACGTCGTCTGGTAGCCGGCTCTCCAGGGCTACCATGGCATGCCGGATTCCCTCCGCGGTCGTGATGGCATTGGCGCCGGGCGCCTGATAGATGCCGATGCCTGTCGCTGGCTTGCCGTTGAAGCGCGTTTCTGCATCGCTTGCCTTTGCACCCAGCTCAACCCGCGCCACGTCGCGCAGGCGGATCATGGCACCACCAGGCCCTGTCCGCAGAATGATATTCTCGAATTCTGCAGCACTGGTCAGGCGACCCTGAGCCGTGAGGTTGATCTGGAAATTGACCTCGTTGACGACGGGCTCTGCACCGATCCTGCCAACCGCCGCCTGGACGTTCTGTGACTGGATCGCGCCAACCACATCCTTGCTCGTGAGCCCAAGGCTCGACATGCGATCCGGATCGAGCCAGATGCGCATGGAGTAATCGAGCGGGCCAAACAGAACGGCCTCACCCACACCGGGAACGCGTGACAGGGAATCTAACGCATTGATGGTCGCGAAGTTCGACAGAAAGAGCGAGTCTTTCGAACCCTTGGGAGAGTGGAGGACGACCACTTGCAAAAGAGCCGATGATTTTTTCTTAACAGTCACACCGAGGCGTTGCACCTCGGGCGGCAACTGGGCAATGATCTGATTGACCCGGTTGGAAACATTGACCGCGTTGAGATCCGGACTTGTTCCAACTTCAAAGCTGACCGCGAGCGAATAGCTCCCATCAGCGCCTGAAGTTGACTTCATGTAGATCATCTTGTCGACGCCGTTGACGGCCTGTTCAATGATCTGCCCGACCGACTGCTCCACGGCTGCAGCATCTGCGCCGGGATAGCCCGCGCTCACCGAAACCTGCGGCGGCACGATGTCAGGAAATTGCGATACCGGCAAAGCGCCATAGGCGATAAGCCCGGCAATCGTGATGACGATCGAGATGACAAAGGCCAGTCGCGGCCTGCGGATGAAGACAGCGGAGATCACTTTGGCACTCCGCTATCGTGTGATGGGCTGGGCGACCACCGTCTGGCCGGGACGTGCTCGCTGCTGCCCCTGGACGACGACGAATTCACCAGGCTTCAAGCCAGCGTCGATTGCCGTAGCACCATCACGCTGCAGGCCGGCCTTGACGCGACGAAGCTCGACCACGTTTGAGGGGGTCACGACAAGCACATAGGAGCCGGCCTGATCAACAGCAACTGCAGCTTGAGGCACGACGACAGAGGGTGCCTCACTCTCCTGCTCAAGGATCAATCTCACCGTCTGACCATCACTCAGCAGCCGCTTGGCATTCGGGAAGCTTGCTCGCAGGATCTGGCCATCGGTTTTTGCATCAACAGATACATCGATAAACGTAAGCCGGCCGATATCGTCATACAGCTGCCCGTCAGCGAGTTTCAGCCGAACCTTGATCTGGCCTGCATCAACCCCGCGCCTGCGCGCATCGAGAATCTCCCGCTGGCTGACGGCAAAGAGGACATTGACCTCGTCGTCACGAACGATCGTCGTCAAGACCCCCGACTCCGGCCCCACAAGGTTCCCCGGCGTCACTGCAGCTCGACCAATGCGGCCCTCGATCGGCGAAAGGATTTTGGTATAGGATAATTTGATCGTCGCATCCGTCAGCCCGGCCTCAGCCTCCTTGACCGCCGCAGCCGCCCGCGCCTGATCGGAAACTCTTTGGTCAATCTGGGACTGGGCGATGGCATTGGTACGCCCAAGTTCCTTGCCACGCTGCAACTGAAGTTCAGCATTCTCAAGGGCAGCCTTTGCCGATTCAAGCTGGGCCTGTCGCTGGTCGACCAGCGCCTGAAAAGGCTCCGGCTCAATCTCGAAAATGGTCTGGCCAGCCTTTACCCTGTCACCATCGACAAATTTGCGCGGCCCCAGGAAGCCTGACACCCTCGCGCGCAACTCAACCTTTTCAATCGCTTCGACACGCCCGATGAAATCATTCTGCCGAGACAGGGATTTCAGTTCGGCCGCCTGAACAAGAACCGCCGGCACTGGCGCCTGAGCAAATGCCTTGGGTTGAAGCATGAGCCAGAAGCTGGCCAAACCAGCGACCGCGAACAAACCGCGCTTGAAAAATTGCAGAGCAGCAATGCGAGCCTTCATGACAATCCTTTCGACCGCCAGATCGATAAACCAATACTGGGACCAATCTTATTTGAGACCGACGCGAAACGCCAAGGTCATGCTGAACGCTGATCGAACAGAACACCGAGATATTCTGGTTATCTATCTGATTTTCATGTCTTCATTCAGAGATATGACAGCTTTTGACACGATCGATCCCGTCTCACGCCGGCCCCTCGATGACTGCCCTGGCTGATCAATCCGGCATCCTGGATCATTCAGGAGCCACATCAAAGCGCACCACCGCAGGGCTTAGGATCTCGGCACCGAGCCTCAAAATAGCAACTGTCAGGTAACGACAGACCATGGCCGCAGGCGACCCGGCGTGCAACCCAAACCCAATAAATCCATGGCGAGTGCCAAGGCAGTGGGGAGTCTTTACTTTCGCGCTTCCAAGGCCCCGGCATCACGCCTTTGAAGGTGATCTGCCTTTTGCCAATGGATTTAGGCTGATCATGGAATTCATCGCGAAGGCCTGGAAATGGAACCAAGCGCATGCATGATTTTCATCTGCATTGGTTGTTCCGACGTCTCAAACTTCGCGTTTCCTGATGCTGCGAACCTTCCTCTCATTTCTGGACTTCAGCATTCAGGGCGGCAATCTCAGGATCGACGAACCTTGCGGGGTCGGCTGCCCCTTGCAAGTCTCCTTCATCCGCCATGGCGCGAACAAGCGTCGCAAGAGCTTCCTGCGTTACAAGTCCTTTGGGGGAAAAAATATTGATGCTACGAAGATAATCATAGGTCATTTCAGCATCAGCAGCGGGCAACTTCGTCTCATCGACCAGCATCTTCACTGCTTCTGACTTATTGGCATCCGTATAAAACCAATCGACACTCTTCTGGTATGCCGTCAAAAACGCAATGACCGTCGAGCGATTTTCCTTCGCCCATTTGGTATTCACTGCATAGCCAGTAAATGGCATGTCCTTGACATAGTCGCTCAGCCTTCCAATGAGCGAGAACCCCGCCTGCTCTGCCCTGAAAGAGACTGGCGGGAGCAAGATGGCTGCATCGACGGCACCAGATTGCAGGGCAGCATAGCGTGCAGGCGTTGTTCCGGCATAGATGAGATCATAATCGCCCTTCTTGAGGTTGTTCGGGATCACCATCCGATCGAAATAGATCCGTGTGATATCCTTGGCGCCCCCAAGGATGACGATCTTCCCGCGCAGGTCGGCAAAGGTCTTCAATGCCGGTTTTGCCCAGACCGTGTAGGGCGGGACCTGGGAGTGTATCCGCAGGATCGACACTTTCGCACCTTGATCGATGGCGCGCATGGGGTCGGTCAGGCCCCCGCTGGCTATATCACCAGATCCCGCAGCAATCTGCTGGATGGCAGCTGCTGTTGAACTTGCAGAGAGATGATCGAGTGCGATACCAGCTTCCTTGAAGAAGCCCTTGGCCTTGCCGATGATGATCGGCCAATCATTTGCTGACGAGGGCCCCGTTCCAATAAGCGTAATTGATGTCTCTGCAGAGGCGCGAGGCGAACTGCCCATGATCGCGCCGGTTAGCGTCATGCAGAAAAGTGCCTTCAGAAAAAAATTCAATCGCAGCACAGTCAAAGCCCTCCGCCTGATCGGCCCGTCCCGGGAATGCATATAGGGTGCCAAGGCAGGCCTAATTTTGACCGGGAACGCATGTAAAGATAGTCAAATATGGATTGAGGTCACGCGCCACGCGACGCCGTCTGAACCTCCATGCGGATCTGAAGGGTTGGTTTTGCCAAAATCCTCTCCCTTGAAAAATCTTAGTCGTTTCGCCGCTGGCATTGTGATCGCGTTCCGAAAGTCGGCGACTGATCATGTGGCCACTGCCCATATCCAAGAAAGGCCCAGGTGGTCTTGCGCGCCATTCCAAAGTCTCCTGACTTCCATCAACCCAGGATGACACGCCCGCTGAAGCTGTCTCGGTCCAGACCGATGGTTTGCAGGCAACAAATTGCCCCTCTTTCGAGATCCCATGTCATCTCAACCAATGGCAGTGAGCCCGATGCAACCGGGGGACAGTGGCACGCCTTCGCTCCAGTCGATCGACAAAGGGGGCAACCAAGGGGTCCTTCCGTGATGCGGTGGGGAAATTGACGGATGAGGCCAATCATGGCTATCGAAAGACAGAAACAGGTTCAGTCTACTTGAGGGGCGCCATGCAGATCCGTGGAATTTCGTCGATGGCCACCCGCCAGATCCTCGCAATGCTCAACAAGCGCTTTGAGGAAAAGACGGGCAAGACAGTCGCTATTCAAGCCATGGGTGGGGTTGATGCTGCGCGCGTAGTCCGCGAAGGCCAGGCCACGGACCTCGTCATACTGGCCTCGGACGTCCTGTCCAAATTGGAGGCGGAGGGCTTCATTCTAGCCGGCAGCATCAAGGGGATCGCGCGGTCCGGGATGGCGATCGCCGTGCGGGCCGGCACCTCGCATCCCGATATCTCAAGCGCTGATGCGGTTCGAAAAGCAATTGCTGCGGCGCAAAAGGTCGGCTACTCGACTGGCCCAAGCGGCGATCATCTTTTGCAGCTCTGTGCAAACTGGGGTCTTTCCGATCCCGATCGGCTGATCAAGGCCCCTCCCGGGATCCCGGTCGCAAGTCTGGTTGCCCAGGGTCAGGCTGATCTTGGATTTCAGCAACTCAGCGAGCTGTTGCATGTGCCCGGGATAGAAATCGTTGGGCCCCTGCCAACTGAGATTCAGACAGTGACCATTTTCGCGGCAGGCGTTGCGGCCTCATCCGATCAGCCGGAGGAAGCCCGCGCCCTTATTTCCTTCCTGGCATCGCCAGACGGTGCCGATGTCAAGCGCGCGCAGGGAATGGACCCTGCTGATTAGCTCAGGTTGGTGCAACAGAGGCGGCCATTCACCAGAGTGGCCGCTGGTGTGCTGGTGCCTTTCGGACCTCACAGATCCTCGGAGCGGTATGCGCCCCTGAATTCGATTCAGCTTTCAGCCACCCAGCAGGCCTGCTGCATCCTTGATGCGATCTGCGTTGGATCGATAGAGATCTGCGACGAGCGCATCGACCTCTACGCCGCTCATCGGGCCGCTGATTTCAAGCCGTGAACGTTCGACATCGGCCAGAAACTCCCGGTCTTTCAGCATGTGATCGAAGGCGCTGCGATGGGCCTCGACCTGAGCTTTTGGAAGGCCCGGAGGCGCAAAGAGAACGCGTCCCATCGTGCTTTGCGCGAAGAGCAACCGCAGGGTCTCGCGCTGTTCATCCGTCTTCGCCAGTTCGAGGATCGTCGGAACATTCGGAAGCTCTGGATGCTTCGAAAGGGATAGCTGAAGCAGGATATGGATTTTATGGTCACGAATCCAATCCGGACGCATCGTTGTGATGGACGAATAGTTCCAGCCGGCAATCCCCTGCACCTCACCGCGATCCAGCGCCAGGACCGTATCTCCGCTGCCATTATAGCCTGCCACAAGGCGCAGTTTCGCGCCAAAAAGCTTCGTCAGGATCGCGGCATGGATAACGCTGTTGTCCGATGCGCCTGCCCCTCCGACCACGAGTTCCTTGTTGAGCAGGTCGTCGAGTGTCGAAACAGGTGAGTCTGCGCGGCTTACCGCAACCGAGACATCATTGTTGAGGCTGCCGATCCACGTGAAGTCACGCGCGTCATAGCGCGCCCCTTGCGAGCCGAAGAGGGCAGCAGTCGCCAGAGAGCCCGGGCCGAGCGCAATGACGGACCCGTTTCGCGGGGACTGGGAGGCGAGGCTGTTTGCCATGACGACGCCAGCCGCCCCCGGCATGTTGCGCACCGTGACATTGGGATTGCCCGGCAGAAAACGGGAGAGATGTCGGGCATAGAGGCGTGCATAGGCGTCATATCCACCGCCGGGCGCATGGCTGACCAGGATCGTGATGTTTCTGGTCGGATCTTCCGCCCCCTGAGCAAGAGCATGCGTTGCCGATGCCGCGAAGGAAGAAGCGAGAGGGAAGGCCCCTGCCGCCTTGAGGAAAGTGCGACGGCTGTAACGCTCAACAGTCGGCTTCATGCAAAACTCCCGGATAGACGACCGACACACCGATCGAGCTTGAAAAGCTCAATCGATCTCCACACGGCGAACCGGTGTTTCCGGGGAGACATTGGCACGCCGACGCTGGAACGAGTTCTCGCCATTGCGCTCCCATTCGCCCTTTGCGGCAGCCTGCGCAAATCGCTCCCAACGATCATCCCAATCACCGAGATGCACACCATGCCAGGGTGCCTGAGGACTGAGCGGCGGAAGCCCAACCTTCTCCCAGATGACACGCGCCTCCTCCATGTACTGACGCGCAGGCAAGGCCAGAGGCGGCATGACACCCTTGGCCGTTGCGTCGATCAGGAGGGTTGAGTTGGCAGCGCCACTCTCGGATTTAGGCCCGTGACTACGGGAGCGATACGGCACGACGAGAAGGTCTTCGATCGGATTCGAGCGATAGGCCATCGACCAGAACACGGCGTCTGCATTGCGCGGATCAACGTCGTTGGTGACGGCAATGACGATCTTGCCGCATTGCGCCTGGAGGGTCGCTGCACCCTGCAATCCACGCCACACTTCTGACTGGATCGCCTTTGGTGCAAACTGCAGGAAGATGATCGGGCGCAAGTTCGACAGCGGCTCGTGCATGACGACGCCGGTCAGTCCCTTGACGTTCAGGACCTTCTTGAGGTGCTGAAGATAGAGTGGCTCATAGGCCACCTTTTTCATCACGCTCGACTCGCTTGGCGTCACCTGGCTGACGATGGAGGTCAGGATCGGATTGCGACGATGGGTGATCGCGGTCACCTGCATCGACATGTTGAATTCTTCGAGTGCGATATAGCCATGGCTCTCGCCGAAGGGACCTTCCGGCTCGACGAGCTCCGTGTCGATCAATCCTTCGACAACGATTTCGGCGTCAGCGGGGATCTCGAGATCAACGGTCCGGGCGCGCGTGGTGCGCAGCGCTGCACCTGCCAGGCCACCCGCCACCGCCATCTCATCTTCGTCGATGCGCAGCTTCTGCGGGCCCGTGTACTGCACGATGGGTGCCGCGCCAAGAACAATGGCGATGGGCATGGGCTGGCCGAGTTCCTTGTACTTCAGCCAGTGCTGATAACCACCAGCGCCCGTGAGCCGCGTTGCCATGCGCACGCACAGACGATCCGTTGCCTTCAGGCCGGCGCGATAGGTTCCCATGTTGCGCACACCGGTTTCCGGGTCTTTCGTGACGCAGAGGGTCGCGGTGAAATAGGGTGCCGAGTCAAAACCGGGGGTTGAAATGGGAATCGGCAGCGAGGCCAGTCCACCACCGGGCTTGCGCAGGTCATCACCCGTGATGATGACCTCGTGGCAGGGTGCATCATCCACATGGATCGGCTCGATCGGATTGTCGATTCCGCGTGTCCACACATCGCCGATGTCCTCGACCGCGACCCCCATGCCCGTTGCATAGATCTCCGGGGAGGCCGCAAAGGCTCCCACAACCACGGGAGAGTCGAACTTGCGCCCGTCGGAGCCATAGACATTGGTGAACATGAAAGCGCGACGGGCTGACTCCGGAAGGCCGCCGGTAAACTGCCACCGCACCAGAGGGTGCAACTGGGTATCCTTATTGACCGGCTCGTCAATACGCACCAGCAGGCCCTTGGCCTCAAGCCGGGCCAGATGGTCGCGAAAGTCGAGGGGAGCGTGGATCTGGGTGGAGCGGGTCATGACAGGTCATCCAATGAAATCTAGGCAAGAAAAAAGAGCCGCAACGGACGCGTCGCCGGCTCTTCGTATCGATCGCGCAGTCCAGCCTTAGCCGGGCTCCGCGCCCTGCGCGACGGGCCGTGATGGGTCAGCGCTCCAGGCAGACCAGGAGCCAACATAGAGCGCCGGCGTCCTGCCTGTTGAATGCATGGCTGCGATGGCATGGGCTGCGGCATTGCCGCTTCCACAATAAACCGCGACCTCGCTGCCATCATTGCCAAGCAGCGCAGCAAACTGCGCCTCCAGTTCGGCCGCCGGCCTGAACTGTCCTCCCGCTATATTGTCGCCGGAGGCGGCAAGCTTCGCGCCCGGTATATGGCCGGTCGCAGGCTTTCCGGCTTCGCCGACAAAGGCCGCCTTGCCCCGCGCATCAAGCAAGACCCCGGACCGCGCAATCCTTGCAGCCTGTTGAGCTTCGATCGTCGGCATATGCCCGGCTTGCAAAGCCACCGTGCCGGCCTTGGTGGCTTCGCTCAAGATGTCGGTCGATGTCGGTTTGCCAGCAGCAGTCCAGGCAGCAAGCCCGCCGTCGAGAATGCGGACATTCCTGAAGCCGGCCCATCGAAAGGTCCACCAGGCGCGCGATGCCTGTGCCCCTGCAGAGCTGTCATAGACCACAACCTGACTGTCACGGCTAATACCCCATCGACGCGCATTGGCCTGGAGGTCCATGATCTTTGGCAGCGGTCGGCGTCCCGACAGCTTGGTCGGCTTGTCGGAGAAGTCTGTCGCAAGATGCACGGACAAGGCACCCGGGATCTTTGGCCGATCCTCGGGAGCTGCGCCTTTTTCATCAATGACGTCGAGCAGGACGACGGGCGCCCCGCCCTGCAG
>CAISZN010000479.1 GCA_903889985.1 uncultured Hyphomicrobiales bacterium
AAAAGGTTTTCATTTGCCATACCGCTCATGAATGCCACTCCGCGGAGTGGTCAATTCGAAAGACAAGCAGCGTGCAATTCAGAAGATACTTGTTATCACGCGCCCGCCAGGCCTAAAGCCCGCGCATAGGTCACAATAGCGACAAAATAATGAATCACCCATTTTGCCAAAATCGCATCGCTCGAAGCCCGAAAGGTCTCAAAAAGTGAGCAGTACATTATCGAATGACTGATTCCGGATCCCTTTCCTTCAACAGTACCTAGTCACCCGGATCCTCCGGGGACGGATCACGTCCCCAGAGTGAAATGCACCAACACGTAAAAACACCTCGAGCAGGGAGCTCAAGGGGCGTTCGGGAGCTTGAAGACATAGATAGCATTGTGTCCGCGGACAGTCTTGATCGATGGTGCCATGCGTAATGGACCTGCTGATCCGGACTGACCATCGCCAGTCAGCACAGCGACATACTGCTGGCCATTAACACCATAGGTGATCGTGCTCGTCTCGATCATCCCACCCAGAACGGTCTGCCAAAGAACTTTTCCGCTATCGGCGTCGAAGGCGTAAAAGCGTCGATTAAGATCTCCCCAGAATAGGAGATTACCACCGGTAACAAGCGCTGACCCATTGCCCGGAGAAGCCTGTGAATGAATGCGCGTTATTTCGCCGGTCGAGAGATCGATCTTCGACATACCCATAAACGCATTCGGATCGATGCCAGGCCTGATAATTCCGTTTCTCTTGCTGAACCCGATCTTGTTTTCGGTAAGCGCTGTGCCTTCCATACAGGCATCATTATAGGGTATGTATAGCGCGTTCTTTCCAGGGTGATATGCTGTCGACCAATAGCTCCGAATGTTGAAATAGCACGTCAGCGTCTGGTCACCATCCTTCTTGAATACAGCATCGTAATTGATCGTTGTACGTCCAGTTTTTACGTCAATGTTTGATATCTGAAAATTTGGAACATCCAGCGGCCATGGGGTTGCCCAGAGAAACTCACCCGTATGCTGGTCAAGCGCCCAGATACCACCACCTTCCGAAACCGCGATCACAACATCCCGCTCTTCGCCAGTCTTGATGGCAGGGTTAATCCACTTCACAAACTTCGGATCGGGTTTGAGTTGTGTATGGATCAAAGTCCGCTCATGGACATGATCAGTATCCCAGTCATCACCCGGCAAATGTTGATAATACCAGCGAAGCTTCCCACTTTCGATATCAAGGGAGACCGTTGAATTGCTATAAAGATCTGCCGGCGCTGACTGCCCAGAACCTAGCGCCGTGCCATGTCGCTTCAGGCGGGTATAGGGTTTAGGGTTGGATATCGCCCAGAACAGAGCCTTGCGCTCGGGATCATAGGATCCCGGCAATCCCCAGGAGCTGGCAATACGATTTTCAGTCTTCACCTGCCCCCATGTTTCTCCGTTTACCTCGCCTTCAGCTGGCGTATTGTAAAATTTCCAAACTTCCTTGCCGGTCATAGCATCAAGTGCGGAGATGAAGCAGCCTGAGCGAGTTTCACAAGCGCGGTTCGAAATGACCTTGCCATCGGCCACGATCACGCCACCAGTATGTTCGGTCTTGTCGTTAAAATCCTGAACCTTTGTTTCCCACCGCAGCTTTCCGGTCTTCGCATCAACCGCGACAACAAAGCCGTCTGGTGCCTCGAAATAGACCATGTCCTGAAAAATGGCGATGCTCTTGGACCGCGACAAAGTCGATACGCCGATGGCGCTGCCCATCTCCTTGGGGTAGCTGCGGAAATACTCCCAGATCAGATCGCCATTCGTTGCATCAAGAGCCTGTACACTGGCTCCAGGAGCAACCAGATACATCACGCCGTCATGAACGATCGGTGTCGTTTCATTCGTCCCCGTGGGAAGCCCCCGCGAAAATGCGAGTTGCAGACCAGCGACGTTTGTCTTGTCGATCTGCTGCAGCGGACTGAAACGCTGTTCGTCATAGGTGCGATTGATCATCAACCAATCGGACGAATCCGGATTCTTCAGCAAATCCGACGTCACCGGCCGGAATTCCGCGGCACTTACAGCCACTGACGCAAGGACTGAAACAATAAGCCCTATAAAGACTTTACGTCTCTGATACATCAGAACCCCTCCCCTCGCCTGCCCGCCTTAGCGAGCCGTTTCGGTCTATGTTATAGGGATCGGACGAACGGGCAAGTGGGACGCTCAAATGAATATTCTGAAAACGACCGTGAGCAAAAACTTTCGACTGGCTGCCATCATGTTGCTGTGTTCGAGTGCCTTCAGTCTTGCTGCGGATGCCCAAGTCGGGGAAGCAATATATGCTAATCATTGTGCCGAATGTCACGGTGAGGGTTTGCGCAATCCCGGCTCATCTTTCGATCTGAAGCTCCTGAAGGAACACGAGCGGGAACGTTTCAATGCGTCGGTATCTGGTGGCAAGGGACAGATGCCTCCCTGGAAAGGCGTCCTCAATGACGATGACCTGGACGCATTATGGGCGTATATTCGCATGAATGCCTATGATTGAACCGTTTGACAGCTTCTCTTTTGACACCAAGACGAGTTAAATCATTTGCATGATGGGATCGACGTCATCGTAGACCCACATCGCGTGGCTCGTATAGCGGCAACACTCATCAATCAGACTCTCTCGCATTCATTAGGCGATCGTCACCGAATTAGCACGCACGCCAACCAAGTCACGGCCAATCCGTTCGACATTCTCGTCCTCCGTAATCTGGAGGGCTGCACTATTCGAAGCGCTAGGAGGCCGACCGCCATCAAGCAGTATTGTCGGGACATGCAGGGACTCCCATAGGGAAGCTCGGACCACAGCAACCCGTTAGGACAGTCTCGCGCATATGCTTGACCGCGGGCAGATCTCCTCTTGAACACCCCTTCTTGAACGTGGACGTTGCGCAAGAATTATGGTCAACTGGTGAAAATACTGCGTAATATGACTAAAACAAACGATCGTTGGGAATATTCGCGACGCTCTTTATTTTCATATGGAGGAACCTGTGACCGCGGTGCAGCCGAAAACCATGCTCGACAAAATATGGGATTCCCATTTCGTCGCAAGGCGGCTCGATGGCAGGGACATGCTCTATGTCGACCGCCATGTCCTGCATGAACTTCACGCGCCACATGCTTTCGAAAAAATTGAGCGAGCAGCCCGCAAGGTCCGGCGGGCTGACCTGACATTTTCAATGCAAGATCACACCGTATCAACCAAGCCTGGCAGAACAGAGACCACCAACCCCGACGGCGCCCAATTCCAGCGGGCGATGCGGGAGGGCAGCCAGCGCAACAAGATCCGGATCTTTGATCTTGATGATCCGGAACAGGGCATCAGCCATGTGGTCGCGCCTGAGCTTGGCATCGTGCTGCCGGGAGCAACCCATGCAGTGCCGGATTCACATGCATGCACCGTTGGCGGCCTGGGCGCGCTCGGCATCGGATGCGGAACGAGTGAACTGGAACACATCCTCTTAACCCAGACAATTGCCCTGAAGCGACCGCAGAGCATGCGGATCTGTCTGTCAGGTAAACCCGGTCCCTTTATTTCCGCCAAGGATATCGCACTGCGGATTCTCTCACTTTTCGGCACCTCATTCGGCCGCGGTTTTGCGATCGAATTTGCCGGTGCGGCCCTTCGAGAGCTTTCAATCGAGGCAAGGCTCACACTTTGCAATCTCACGATAGAGATGGGAGCAAGATGCGGCTTCATAGCTCCAGATGACAGGACCTATGAATACCTTCACGGCCGGCCATACGTGCCTAGTGGCTCGGAATGGGAACAAGCGATTTCGCAATGGCGAAATATTCCAAGCGACCCTGACGCAACATTTGGTGCCGAACTGCAGGTCGACTGTTCGAACCTCGCGCCGCAGATCAGCTGGGGAACCGACCAAGGCCAGACTATCGGCGTAGCTGATTTGGTCCCCGGCGTTTCGGGAAGCCTAGATGAACGCATCAAGATTGAACGCGCGCTGGCCTATATGGGCCTAGAACCCGGCAAACCAATTGCTGGGACCAAAATCGATCGGGTCTTCATTGGCTCATGCACAAATGCGCGTATATCGGACCTTCGAACCGCGGCGGCCATTATCACCGGCAGAACGGTGGCTACGGGCGTTACGGCCTCAATCGTTCCTGGCTCGACCAGCGTTAAGAGGATGGCGGAAGACGAAGGCCTTGACCGCATCTTCAAGGCGGCAGGTTTTTTCTGGGGTGAAAGCGGTTGCTCGATGTGCGCCGGGGGAAATGGGGATCGCGGGCAGCCACAGGAACGTATCGTATCCACGACCAATCGCAACTTCGAAGGGAGGCAGGGCAAAGGCACCCGAACCCACTTATCCAGTGTAGAGGTCGCTGCGGCCTCGGCCATTACCGGAACCATCACTGATCCCCGCACGATTGCCTGAAGAGGTACACCCATGAAACCATTCGTTTCAGTCTCAGGCGTTGCAGTGCCGTTGCTGGAAGACGACGTCAATACCGATCAAATCGCACCAGTGCCGACCCAGCGTTCTCTGAAACCTGATTATCGGGAGCTCTTCTTTCATCGTGCCCGCCGCGGAGCGGACGATCAGCTCATTCCGGCACATATCTTGAACCGACCGCGGTTCTTGAACCCGAAAATACTCGTGGTAGGTCGCAATTTTGGTTGTGGTTCATCGCGGGAAGGTGCCGTCTGGACATTACTTGCTGTCGGAATCACCTGCATTGTTGCGCGCAGTATAGCTGACCTTTATAGGGAGAACTGCCTACAAAACGGTCTCCTTCCCGTAGAACTGCCTGACGATGTGGCTGATTCGTTCGAGCGCCGAGTCACGGCGATAGACGGAAACGAACCATTCAGTGTGGATTTGAGAACCCAACTCATCAGCGGACCACTTGGGCCTGCAATTCCATTTGAAATCCCTGATGCTGACCGGACGCGCCTTCTAGAGGGACTTGATGATATTGGTCTAAGCCTCAAGCATCAAAGTGAGATCAGTGCATGGGAAGAGCGCATGAGTGCTCGATCCCCTTGGCTGCAACGCGCTACGCGTTCACATTAATGGATCCGCAATGACAGCCCGAAGAAGATTCCGAACAATTCTTTCCAACCCCGGCCTAACGCTGATGCCAGGCGCCTACGATGCCCTGTCTGCACGGATCATTGAGGAACAGGGTTTTGAAGCCATGGTAGCGGGTGGCTATGCCGCTGCCGGCAGCATGCTTGGACAGCCGGACATGGGCCAGTCCAACATGAGAGATTTCGCCGATCATTATGCTCGAATTTGCGAAGCAGTACAGATACCCGTCTATGTCGACGGCGATACAGGTTTCGGCGGTGTGAGCAACGTTCGACAGATGGTGAGAGCTTTTGAAAAGGCAGGTGCTGCAGCGCTGTTTTTCACCGATCAGGTCTTTCCAAGCCGATGCGGCTATTTGCCTGGCAAGCAGGTGGTTCCGATTGAACAGATGCTTTCGAAGATCAAGGCAGCGCTGGATGCGCGCCGTGACGAAGACATGATGATTTGTGCACGCACTGATGTTTTTGCATTGCAAGGAGAGGAAGCAGCTATCCGCCGGTGCCAACTCTTCATGGAAGCCGGCGCTGATATGGCAAAGCCTCAGGGCATCGACAAACCTGAATACATCACCCGTGTCCTGCGTGAAGTTCCCGGCCCCTTCATCGCAACGCTATCGCAGGCAGCGGGGCCACCTCATACGAGTCCAGCCGTCCTCGAGACTATCGGAGTGACCGCTGCAACGTTACCCTCATTGCCGCTTTTTGCTGCGGCTCAGGCTGTCCGCGAAAGCCTTTCGATACTTCAGCGCGATCGCAAGCTGGAGAATTTGCAACACCGGCTTATCTCGCTCGAAGACTATTATTCCGTTGTACGTTTGCAATCCCTGTGGAATGCACAGCGTGATTGGGATGAAACAGCTCTGCAAGTGCTCGGTAAGACAATTCCGTCGACACAGAACTAGTGCAAGACCGTGCAGAATGAGCAATCCGAAAGGGAAAGAACAATGAACGGGCATGTCAAGCGCCGAATTGTGACCCGTGGCGACATCAAGCTTGAGGTTTTCGTTCAAGGATCCGGCCCTTCCATGGTCCTTCTTCCCTCCCTAGGTCGTGGTGCGGATGATTTCGAACCAATGGCCAAATTCCTGGAGGTTGAGGGCTTTCATGTTCTTCGACCGCAGCCGCGTGGCATTGGTGGCTCCACCTGCCCTTCCCCGTACGAAACTTTGCACGATTGTTCAAATGACATTGCCTCTATCATAGAGGAGCTCTGCAAGGAGCCGGTGATCATGATTGGCCACGCATTCGGCAATCGTGTCTCACGACTCCTTGCCACGACCCGGCCCGATCTGGTGAAAGGAGTGGTTCTGATTGCCGCCAACGTGGGCCATGCGCCAAGCCCTTCGAAAGTGCGAGAGGCTATCCGAAATAGCGCAAACACTTCCCTCCCGGATGACGTCCGCCTCGAAGCGCTTCGCTTTGCCTTTTTTGCACCCGGTAATGATGCAGAACCTTGGTTGAATGGCTGGAGCCCTGACGTACTCGCTGCGCAGCGTATTGCCGGCGACAAGACGTCGCGTATGGAAGACTATGCAGCGGGTACTGCGCCCGTCCTGTACATGCAGCCCAGCCATGATCCGCTTGCCCACGCGCAAGATGCCGTTGACTATAAATTGGCACTCGGAGCGCGGCTGGTGGTTATCAAAATACCACAGTCCAGCCATGCAGCGATCGCCGAACAACCAGAATTCATTGCCCGAAGTATTGCAGCTTGGGCACGAAATCTCAGCGTTTGACTAGCATATTTTCATGGAGGTTGCGCACATTTTCTTGCTGATGTTATGATGTGCGAATAGGGAGAAAGCAGATGAAAATGAAGATTTCCAGCTGCATTTATGCAGCGGTTTTGTTTTCCTCTGCACTCAATGTGTCGGGGGCATCGGCCCAGTCTGAAGGCGAATTCTTCAAGAACAAGCAGGTCAAACTGATCGTCGGGTTTGCAGCAGGCAACGAATATGACATTGGTGCACGCTTGCTTGGGCGCTTTCTCGGACGACATATTCCCGGGACTCCCACGGTCATCGTACAGAATATGCCACAGGCAGCGAGCATAGTCGCCGCTAACTACATCTATACCCAAGCACCTCGCGATGGCACGGTCATTGGCGGGATCACTCGCAATCTCGTCAACCAGGCGCTTCTGGGTCAAACCAATAT
>CAISZN010000480.1 GCA_903889985.1 uncultured Hyphomicrobiales bacterium
CCTTGCTCAGTTCCATTTCCTGCAACTTGCCGTCGGCGACGATGAAGACAGGAGCTGCGGGCTGGGCCACGGCGAGCTGGTAGGCGCGCACGGTCGATTCTGCGAAATGCTGAAGTGACCAAGGATAGTCGTCCCATTTGACGAAATCGCGCACGGTCGCTGCGCCATCCTGCACTGTGTGCATCCACTCGACGCCGGGACGACGCTCTTCGATCGGACCTGCATTGCCTGTGAAGACGATGACTGGCACGCGATCGCAATAGGCGTTGTAGATGGCCATGGACGCATGTTGCGTGCCGACCGTACCATGGACCATGGCCGCCATCGGCTTGCCGGACACCTTGGCGTAGCCGTGCCCCATGCCCACCGATACTTCCTCATGCAGGCAGGTCAGCCATTCCGGCTTCTTGTTCTGGCCGTAGTTGATGAAGCTTTCCTGCAGGGCGCGGAATGTCGAGCCGGGGCAGGACGCGAGATAGTCGATGTTCAGCGTCTTGCACACATCGACCATGAAGTCCGACCCGGTCTTCTCCGTCGTCAGGGGTGGTTCATGAGGAGGCGTCTGGTGCTCGGCTGCAAGCTGGGCAGCGTTGGGTGGTGCAACGCGCGGCTGGGCAGGAGTTGTCGCCGGGGGCTGCTGGGCCTGTGCTCCGGTAGCGATGCCAGCGCTGCCAAGGGCAACGCCCTTGAGAAAGCCGCGACGCCCCAGACTTGGCTTTTCCGAATCTTCCATGGTTTCCTCCCCAAGGGTTTATGTCGTTTGACAGACAGTCCAACTTTCCGGCTGAACTGGCAATTGCAAAATCATGGGCCTGCGGACCGGTTGGATCATTTGGGCCGGATCAGGGACTGGAATTCCTTCTGCCATTGCTTTTCTTCGTCCTGCGTGAACTCAAGCGGAACAATATTGGCTGTACCCAGCTTGCTGACCGCATCTGATGGGTTGGGCGTTACATCGGCTCGCACAGGCAGGCGTCCCTGGCCCGTGATGAAGGATTGGGTCTCTTTCGACAGCAGGAAATTGGCCGCAAGTTCAGCCGTCTTTCCATGGGGCGCACGGGGATTGAGCGCGATCTGCGTATAGAATAGCCCGACCGGCGATAGGCCCCAATAGTCCGTCGGTGCATGGTTTATCTGCTGATTGATCGTCAGATTGATGTAATTGGCCGGCGTGACCCAGGCATCGCCGGAGCCGATAGCACGAGCGAGTGCCAGATGCCCGTCGATAGGTGTGGGCTCAAGCGCAGCAAACAGGTCCTTCGCTAGTTTTCGTCCCTTGTCTTCGCCATATTGCATGACGAGGGACCGCAGCCAATGGAACTCCTGTCCGTCGATGGAGACGTGACCGCGCCACTCCCTCTTGCCAATGAATTCCTCAATCGTTTTCGGCAGCTCTGCGGCCTTGATGCGTTCGGTGTTGTAGGCGGGGGCATTGTAGTTTGCCGTCACACCATACCAACGCTTCTGCGGGTCTCGCGCGGTAGCGAAGATCTGAGCGGCCTGTGGTGGTTCGAAGACCCTGCGCAGGTCTGGTGGCAGGCGCGTGACCGTTGTGGTGGAGAGAAGATCCCATGTGGACTGGTTCGCGCGGGCCTCAATGAGGATGCGCGATGTGAGTTGTCCATCGGATGCCCGCACGAAGGACACGGGAATGCCGGTCGCCTGTTCAAAGCGCTTCCAGAGCGGCAGTGCCTCCTGTTCATTCATGGATGCAAAGACAGTGAGGCCGCCTTCAGCTTTCGCAGCTGCCAGAAGATCGGGAACAATCCAGCTTTCGGGAGTCTGCGCATGCGCGCTGGACGCAAGGCACATGGCGAGTGCGAGCGCGATCATGCGCATGGGCATCCTCCGCGTTTATCGGGACCGCGGGCCATGGATCTCAAGGATAGCCGGGCATGGCGCCATCTCGCCCTGACCCGAAGCCCCAGTAATTGCGCAGGGTCTCAGGACCATGCTTCTTTGGACGCAGCGGCAGTTCCTGATGCCAGGGGCGCGGATCGAAATAGCCGAGATCCTCGTCCTTCATCTGGTCCATCTCGGTATAAAGCTCAACACGCACGCCGTCGTGATTACGATGATAAGCAGCAATGTTGTGGCCGATGATGTGGCGGCCGGGGCCCCACACGAGCAGCAGCTTGTTCTTGGCCAGATAATCGCAGGCACGGTGAATTTCCGGCCAGTCCTTCAGCTCGAATGCAATGTGATGCAGCTGAGCCTTCGGATCATTCACGAAGTTGATGGCGTGATGGTCAGAGTTGCAGCGCAGGAAGCAGAAGAAATCGCCACGGATATCCGACAGGCGGAAGCCGAGGATTTCCATGTAGAACTTCATCACCGGCTGGATATCCAGGCAGCGATAGGCCACATGACCAAGTTTCAGCGGCATGATGCCGATGGGTTTTTCCTTGTCCTGCGCGAAGTCATAGTCCGCATAGACGTCGATGTCGGTGCCCTTGTTGTCCTTGAAGGTGATGGAATCCCTTACGCCCGGTGTGATCTCGCTGCGGCGCTCGGCCGTGATCCCGTGCTTCGACAGTTCCTTGATGCAATGGTTTAGATCCGTGCCGGGCTTCACCTGAAACGACAGGCGAGACAGGCCGGCCTCACTGCCCTGTTCGAGCGCAATGGCTTCAAGGCCAACTTTCGTTGCCAGTGTCGCTGACGTCTTCGTGCGAGCGACCACATTGAGGCCTATGACTTCGTTATAGTACTCAATCGCCCGCTCGAGGTCGGGGGTTGTCAGCGTGGCATGGCCCAGCCTTCGCACCTGAATCATCTCTTGCACTCCCGTGTTCTTTATATCGCTAGCAGCGGTGACTTAGCGGCCGCGGATTTGATCCTGAAACCGCTTCTGCCAAGTCTTCTCATCCTCGGGACTGAAGTCGAGGGGCATGATCTTGAGTGGTCCGAGCTTGGTAATGGCGTCGGCGGGCACAGGCGGCACATCTTCGCGTACGGGCAGGCGGCCCTCGCGGGAAACAGCCTTCTGGCCCTCCTTGCTGAGCAGGAAGTTGGTTGCAAGGGCTGCCGCCTTCGGATGGGGCGCCTTGGCATTCACGGTCACTGCGCCCAGGATCACCGCGAGAGGATCCATGCCCCAATAGTCCGTGGGCGCTCCGCTTGAGCGAACATTGTTGGTGAGGTTCACATAGTTGCTGGGGCTCACCCAATATTCGCCCGAGCCCAATGCACGGGCGAGGGCGAGATGTCCGTCGACGGGCGAGGGTTTGAACTCATCGAAGAACTGGTTCATCAGCTTGCTGCCCTTGTCCTCGCCATAGTAGCCGATGACGGCGCGGTACCAGGGGAATTCCATGGAATCGATGCCCACGTGGCCGATCCATTCCTTGTGGGTCAGGAATTCCTCGAAATCCCTGGGGGCCTTGTCGATCTTGACCTTCGCGGTGTTGTAGGCAGGTGCATTGTAATTGGCATAGACACCGAACCAGCGGCCATCCTTGTCCTTGAGTTCCGGGCGCAGGGCCTTGGCTTCCGGCGGATTGATCTGTCCACGGATCTGCGGCGGAAGCCTCGTGATCGAGGTTGTTACCAGGGCGTCCCATGAATATTGCTGGGATCGTGCCTCAATCAGGATCTTCGAGGTCAGGGCTGAGTCATTGCCACGAATGTAATTGACCTTGATGCCTGTGGCGGTTTCGAATTCGCGCCAGAGGGGGAGGGCCTCA
>CAISZN010000481.1 GCA_903889985.1 uncultured Hyphomicrobiales bacterium
CTCGAAGGCGCCCGGCAGGCCGTGCAACGCGGCCTCGACGAGGCCCACGCCCGGGCCTACGCTCTGGTGGGCAGCCGCGATCCCGGCAGCCGGTCACAACAGTTCACGGAACGCCCTGCTTGAGTGCCTCGATGCCCATGGCCTATCGAGCCTATCGCCTCGGCACGAGCCTGCTCGCGCCGCTCGCGCCGGCGTTGCTTGGCTGGCGGCGGCGCCGTGGCAAGGAGGACGCCCAGCGCGCCGATGAGCGCCTCGGCTATGCCTCCCTCAACCGCCCTGCCGGGCGCATTGCCTGGCTGCACGGCGCCAGCGTGGGCGAAGGCCTCGCCCTCCTCCCGCTCGTTGGAAAGCTCGTCGGGCGCGGCTTCAGCGTGGTTGTGACAACCGGAACCGTGGCCTCCGCCCGCATCCTGGCCGAACGCCTGCCCGCGGGCGCGATGCATCAGTTCGTGCCACTCGATGTGCCCGTGTTCCTGAGGCGCTTCCTGGATCACTGGCAGCCCGATCTGGTGCTCATTGCCGAATCCGAGCTGTGGCCGAACATGCTCGAGGATGTCTCGTCGCGCGGCATCCCGCTCGCCCTCGTCAATGCGCGCCTGTCCGAGCGCTCCTTCGCGCGCTGGCAGAAATTCCCGACCCTGATTGGCGCGCTCCTGAGCCGGCTCGACCTCTGCCTCGCCCAGAGCCAGGACGACGGCTCGCGTCTCCACCTTCTGGGCGCACCACGCGTTCAGGTGGCCGGCAACCTGAAATATGATGTGCCAGCACCGCCCGTCGATCCGACACTGCATGCGGAACTCTCCGCGGCCATTGGATCGCGGCCAGTGTGGCTGGCTGCCTCCACTCATGCAGGCGAGGACGAATTCGCTGCGCAGGTCCACGCCAGCCTGCTGCCCGCCTTTCCCGATCTTCTGACCATCGTCGTGCCGCGCCATGCGCCACGCGGACCGCAGATCGCGCAGGCTGTGCAGGCCATGGGCTTGCGCACGGCCCTGCGCTCGCGCGGCAATCCGATCACGCCGGAGGTCGGTTTCTACATCGCCGATACGATGGGTGAACTGGGCATTTTCTACCGGTTGGCGAACGTCGTCTTCGTGGGCAAGTCCATCGGGCCGGCGGAAGGCGGGCAGAATCCGATCGAGCCGGCAAAGCTCGGCGCGGCAGTCCTGCATGGCCCCAACGTGGGCAATTTCGCGGATGTGTATCGGGAGCTCGATGCCTCGCGAGGTGCCGTGGTTGTCGGCGATGCACCAACGCTGGCCCGCGCCCTGTCCATGCTCTTTTCTGACCCTGCCCTGCTGCGCAAGATGGCGCGCGCGGCGAGCGATCAGGTCGAGACACTGGGTGGTGCCACCAACAATATCCTGCAGGCGCTGGAGCCCTATTTCATGCAGATGCAGGTGGAGCAGCCCTGATGCGCGCCCCCGCCTTCTGGTGGGCGGAACAGGCCCCAGCGGTCGCGCGCCTGCTCGCCCCGCTGGGAGCAATCTATGGTGCCATCACTGCCTCGCGGATGCGGCAGGTGGGGCAGCGCGCCGCTGTGCCCGTGATCTGCATCGGCAATTTCACGGCGGGCGGC